>CAZHLB010000726.1:0-3872 GCA_964533005.1 uncultured Saprospiraceae bacterium | reverse complement strand
TCAAGCGGAGCAGGGCGGAACGAAGCGCCGAGGGCGGGGCGGGAGTCGGGACGCGGCCACTCACTGGGTCGCTTCCTTTTTGGAGGCCAGGAGCTGCTTCACTTCGGCGACAAGGTCGTGCTCCCCGGCGGCGCCCTTGCGCAAGACTCGGGATACCCCGCCATTGAGCCGCTGCCGGTCTTCATCGGTCAATTCCTTGGCGGTGATGACAAAAGCGACTTAGCCAGACGTGCTTGGGATTCAGGGATTCCCTGCGGGAATGACAAAGGGGACGGACAAGCGGCTCAGGTTTTCTTCAAATGAAACGACTTCGGACGTGTCAAAGCTTCAAATCCAAGCACGGAAAGCGAGCATCCCCGCCCGCTGTCCTTCACCCCCGTCCAGGCGAGCGCCGGGTCGAGATAATCGCAGCGGTTCATAAAAAAAGTCCCCGTTTCGAGGCGGTCGCCGAGGCGGATGGCGGCATCTGCGTCCTGCGTCCAAATCGAAGCGGTGAGACCGTAACGGCTGTCATTCATCAGGCGCAGCGCCTCGTCGTCGTCCTTGACCGGCATGATTCCAACCACCGGGGCGAAAGTTTCTTCCGTCATGATTTCCATCGAATGGTCAACGTCAATCAAAACTTGCGGAGCCATGTACGGCGAGCCTTCCCGGTGCGCCGGGAAATGGTTTGGGTCAATCAGCGTCCGTGCGCCTTTTCGTACCGCATCTTCGATTTGCCGTTGCGCAAAAGCGGCGGCGCTTGCCCGAACCATGGGGCCCAAAGTCGTTTCCGGCAGGAGCGGATTGCCCAAATTGTACTGCTTCGTCAGCTCGGCAAAACCTTCGACAAACTCATCGAACCGGCTCTCGTGAACGTAAATCCGCTCGATGCCGCAGCAACTTTGACCGGAGTTGAAAAACGCCCCGTCCACTAAGTTTTCGATGGCATTCGGCAGGTCGGCGTCGGCACGAACGTAGGCGGGGTCTTTGCCGCCCAGTTCCAGCCCTGCCGCCAGAAAGCGTTGATTCACTGCGTTTTGGACGGCTTTTCCGCCTTCGACTGAGCCGGTGAAAGCAACGTGAGCGATGCGCCGGTCGCCAATCACCGCCTCCACTTTTTCGTGGGTCAGATGCAAAAATTGAAAGACGCCTTCCGGCAAACCGGCAGCCTCGAAAGCCGCAGCATATCGCTCGGCGCAGAGCGGCGTCTGCGTGGCGTGTTTCAAAATCACCGAATTGCCTGCCAAAATTGCCGGGATGACTACGTTCACTGAAGTCAGGTAAGGATAATTCCAGGGCGCAAGCACCAGCACCGTGCCCAGTGCCTCCCGCCTAATGAACCGCTGGAAGCTGCCCGATTTTTCGATTTCGAGGTCAGCGAGCGCCTGTTCCGCCGCTTCAATCATGAAGTTCGCCCGCTCCCGGAAGCCCCGGTTGATTTCAAAAGGCGTGTAGCGAATGGGGCGCCCCATCTGCCAGGTCAGCTCGTCGGCGATTTCGTCGGCGTGGTCGAGGAAATATTGAACGGCTCGTCGGCAGGCGGCTTGGCGCTCGGCGAGGGCGGTTTGTTTCCAAGCCTGCTGCTCTTTTTGAGCGAGGGCGAGGGTGGACTCGATTTCGGCGTAAGTCGCCCAGGGGCGCTCGGCGAAAACGGCGTTGTTGACGGGGGAGATGGATTGGAGAAGGTTGCTCATTGGTGAGTTTAACTGGTTGTCAAAGCTCGGCGAATTTTGCAGCATCAAACCAAAACTGCCTCGAGGCTTTCTTGCACTTCCTTGTTCAAAGCCCTCAATTGCAGCAAAAGTTCTCCAGGTGGATTTCCCGCCAACGCAGCAGCGACAAGCTGCTCCGCCTCCCTGATTTTACCGCAATTGAATGCCAGATACGCCGCGCTGCGAAAAAGTACCGACCGGGTCGGCTCAGCTTCAAGTTTTTCGAAAAGCTGCCAGGCGGCTTCCTTTTCTTTTTCAAAGGCGGCTTCTGTCAGTTCGAGGTAACGGTCAAAATCGTTTGCCCTTTGCGCTGCAAAGGCTTCGCCAGCGATGTGCATGGCTTCTCGATGTAATTGTTGTGAAATGCTCATTTTTCAATAATTATGCTGATAGGCTGACTGAGTTCGGTTACGGCGATGTATCCTGGAATATTCAACAAGGCAGATAAACCTACTCGCCGCAGCCGTTGCCTTATTCTTTGAGTCATCTTCCCTCGGCTCCCTCTGTTGATGCCTGACACTTCCAGGCTCGCATTCAAATAATTATCCGGGTCGAAATGCTGGCTGTCTTCTTTGTAGCCCAGCCAATAATCAAAGCCGGTTCCGATGATGGCTTGCTCGACGACCCTGTAATTCGTGAGGTTGAAAATCAACAGAAAGCCAATAGCAATGGCAGCGTTTTCCGCCAAATCTCTTGGTTCCTTCCAACCTCCTCGTTTGGAAACGTATTGCCAATCTAAAACAAAGAAGGTCTCAAAGTCTCCTTCAACCTTGAGCGTAACCCCCCGTCGATGCCCCTGATTTTCCAGTGCGATTGCGCAGCTTTCTGCATAAAAATCGCATTGGACGGGCGACAAGTGAGGGAAGTTTTCTTTTAGCCGGTGGATGAAAAGGGTTTGTGTAGTTTCCAAGGTTTCGTTTTTAAGTGTGATGATGGCAGCAAAAGTAAGGAAGAATTAAAGTTGGTTTTATTTCTCACCCTCGCCCAGCCGCCCCCGCATGTAGGCGATGCTTTCCGCCGCAGATTTCGTGTGCAGATGCTCCTCGCCCAACGCATTTTTCCAAATCTCATGCGCCCGCTCGAACAGCGGCAACGACCGCTCCCATTGCTCCTGGCTGCGCCAGACCCAAGCGAGGTTGTTCAGGCGGACGGCGACTTGGTCATCTATCAATTCTGTAATATGCTCCACAAATCCCATCACATCCTCCACCTCTGGCTTCATTTTAAACAGTAGGACATCCCGCAGCAGCCGGTGCAGCGAGTACCGATACTTGCCGTCCACCTCCAGCCAGCCTTGTTCACAAAGACGGTCTAGTGAATTGGAGAGGGAGGGGACGGTAGCGATTTTTCGGCGAAACACCTTCCACAATTGACGACTCCGTCGGAAGAATGAAGGAATGCGTCCGATGTGCTTGATAGCTTGTGAGGAAGTCCGAGCCTCGGAGTCGCTTGCAGCAATGACTTCAGAAAGAAACGAGAGTGTTTAAAAAAGTGTGTCAGAGTTGAACAAGAACAACACGAAGTCGGACTTCCGGGCGTATCAAAATGATGAAATCATGCAACGGGTATTGAACGGACTCAATCAAGAAGTGCTCGACGAAGAAGAGTGGAAGCACGCGAAGTCTTTTGAAGAAATGAGGGAAGAGCTTTTGGCTTTAAAACCTGATTTCGTAGCGGAAGCGCGTGAGGAATGGATAAAAATCGGCGAAGCCAGGGGCATTGAACTCGGCAAAGCTGAAGCCGCCGCCGTCGAGCGGGAAAAAATGCTGGAAATCGCCCGCACTTTGAAAAAAAGCGGTGTGTCCATTGACCTCATCGAAAAGACGACCAAACTGAAACGGGAAGAAATCGAAAAACTATAAACCCATTTGAAAAGGGCGCCTAATTTAAACCCAAGACGGCATCTCTGCGCATGGAGCGAGATGCCGTCTTTTTTTTATGCCGAAGGCAAAACCCGCAACGCCTCGCCCCCAATTTCCCCCCCTCCAATCAAAATTCCCCCCGCTTCATGCACAAAAAAGCGCCCCGCCGCCCCTGCCGCTTAATTTTGCCAGATGAATGCGACGACCCGCCGAGCCTCGATGGTGCTGCTTCCCGTGCTGCTTTGGATGCAGGCGAGTTTGGGCTTTGCCCAATCGGGTCAATTCCTCGAAATCCAGTCCTTCGTCGAAGCACCCG
>CAZHLB010000725.1:0-3873 GCA_964533005.1 uncultured Saprospiraceae bacterium | reverse complement strand
ACGTTTATCAGCAAAAATGAAATGCCGACGATGGCGAAAATGGCGAGTAAGAAATTGAGAAATTGCATGGTGGCAATGCTTTGAAAAAGCGATTTTGACCTTAAAAGCTGCGATTTTTTAGTCAAAACTTTTTGTAGAAATTCTCCTCCTGCAAACGGCGGCTCAAAGGAATAGTTTACTGCGTAGATTTCTATCTTTCCCCCGCCAAGCTCCTTTGGCATTTCACCAACTTAAAAGCAAACGACATGACTTTCAACCGTCGCAAATTCATCCAAACCGCAGGCGCAATGACCGCCAGCGCACTCATCCTCCCGCAATGGGCTTGCAAAAACGAGGGTGGCAAAACTGCTGCCGACGCAGCCGCTGCCGACACCACCGCAACCAAAACGACCGCTCCACCAAGCCTGAATGAATTCGGAATCCAGCTTTACACCTTGCGGGATGACATGCCGAAAGACCCGAAAGGCGTCTTGAAACAACTCGCCAGCTTCGGCTACAAGCAAATCGAAAGCTTCGAAGGCGCTCAAGGAATGTTCTGGGGCATGAGCCACACCGACTTCAAAAAGTACATGGACGAGTTGGGCATGACCATCGTTTCCAGCCATTTCGACCCGAAAAAGGATGCCGAGAAAAAGGCTACCCAAGCCGCAGAAATCGGCATGAAATACCTCATCGTGCCTTACGTCGGCGCTCAGAAAAAATGGGATGATTGGAAAAAATTGGCTGATGAGTTCAACCGCCTCGGCGGCATCTGCAAGAAGGCGGGCGTCGGTTTTGCCTATCACAATCACGCCTATACTTTCGAAGCAATGGATGGCAAAATGCCGCAGGATTATTTGATGGAAAATACTGACCCGGCACTCGTGGATTTCCAAATGGACATTTATTGGGTCGTCACTGGCGGCGCAGACCCAATTGCTTATTTGCAAAAGTACCCGAACCGCTTCCGCCTCTGCCACGTGAAAGACCGCCTGAAAGGAGCGCCTGCCACTGAACACGAGGCATCCTGCGACCTCGGCACGGGGCAGATTGATTACCCGAAAGTGTTGAAAGTTGCCAGCGAAAATGGAATGCAATACTATATCGTGGAGCAAGAGCGGTACGACAATTCAACACCGCTGAAAAGCGCCCAGGCAGACGCCGAGTATTTGAAAAAGCTGGTGTTTGCGTGAAAAATGGTGATTTGGTGATTGGTGATTTGGTGGTGGAACGTTGGACGTCCAATGTCGCACCCACCAAATCACCAATCACCAAATCACCAATCACCAAATCACCAATTGATAGGAATTGCTACAAAAAAAAACAGGGTAACAACGTTAATTGCACCCTGTATAACCCCAAAAAACCAAATGAAAACAATCTACATATTTCTTGAGAGGCTAAGCCTCGTTTGCTTCTATTTTTATCCCCCTTCGGGGACGCTGATTGCGCTGCAAGGTAAACGTTTTTGAAAAACATGCAACCCTGCGCTTTTCTTTCAGACTTGGAGAAAATTTTTAGTCACGCTTTTTGACTGAAATTTTCGCCGCTTTTTCAATTGTAAAGCAAAAGTAAACCATGCTTAGTTAAGTTGGTTAACCTTTGGCAAAAAAAATTATCCGAGCCGGGTAATTTTTACACAAAGCCCTCGAAGCGGGAATTTTAGCTCATCCTTATCCCGCCTTATTTTTCAATATCAGTAAAACACTTTCACAACCATAACTCAACCATTGAATAAAATAAAAAAAATTTTCATCTGCGCCAATTGCGGCAATTCCTACCCCAAGTGGATGGGCAGATGCACAAGCTGCGGCGAGTGGAACACCATCCAGGAAGAAATCATCGCCAAGGAGACGGGGCATGAAGAACGCAGCCGCCTTTGGAAAGGCGTCGGCGGCGCAGGTAAGGATGTGGTTCCGATTCCCCTTCCGCAAGTTCAGACCGGCACGACCCGGCGGCTCGCCACGCCCGACGAAGAATTGAACCGGGTGCTTGGCGGCGGTATCGTCAGCGGCTCGTTGGTGCTAATCGGCGGGCAGCCGGGCATCGGGAAATCCACCTTGCTATTGCAGCTTGCCCTGCGCATTCCGGCAAAAATTCTTTACGTGAGCGGCGAGGAGAGCGAGGAGCAAATCAAAATGCGGGCTGACCGCCTCGGCGAAACGAAGTCAGATTGCTACCTGCTCACCGAGACGAACACGACCAAAGTCCTCACCCATGCGCAAAGCCTCGTGCCGGATTTGCTCATCATTGATTCCATCCAAACGCTGTCTTCGCCGCACATCGAAAGCACGCCGGGCAGCATTTCGCAGGTGCGGGAATGCGCCGGGGAATTGCAGCGATTCGCCAAGGAAACCAACATCCCCGTTTTTCTCATCGGGCACATCACGAAGGATGGTTCGATTGCGGGCCCCAAGCTTTTGGAGCATATCGTGGACGCCGTCCTCCAGTTCGAGGGTGACCGGAACTACACTTACCGTATTCTTCGCACTTTGAAAAACCGCTTCGGCTCGACCGATGAATTGGGCATTTATGAGATGCAGGCGACCGGCTTGCGGGAAGTTTCTAACCCCTCTGAATTGCTGCTTTCGCAAACCGACGAAGAACTCAGCGGCAGCACCGTCGCCGCTACGATGGAAGGCATGAGACCCATGCTCATCGAAACGCAGGCGCTCGTCAGCACCGCCGTTTTTGGTACGCCGCAGCGCACCGCCACCGGCTTCGACCTGCGCCGCCTGAGCATGTTGCTGGCGGTGCTGGAAAAGCGATGCGGCTTCCCTTTTGCTCAAAATGACGTGTTCCTGAACATGGCTGGTGGCATCTCGGTGGACGACCCCGGCATTGACCTTGCCATCGTCAGCGCCTTGATTTCTTCGCTGTCCGACGTTGCCGTGCCGCACGACGTTTGCTTCGCCGGGGAGATTGGTTTGAGCGGCGAAATCCGAGCGGTGAACCGCATCGAGCAGCGCATCCAGGAGGCGGACAGGCTGGGTTTCAAGCAGATTTTTATTTCCAAATACAACACGAAAGGGCTGGACGCCACTCGCTTCAAAATCGAAGTACGCACCATTGGCAAGATTGAAGAACTGGTGCGGGCGCTGTTTGAGTAGTTGGGTGATTGGTGACTGGTGATTGGGTGTCCCAATCACCAGTCACCAATCACCAATCACCAAATGGTTAAGTCGGTTAATTGTGTCAAAATGCCCCTAACCCTTACCAAAAACCGAAACTTCCCGCCACGCCGCATTTTGCGCCAACATTTTTGACTCAGCAAAAACAAAAACTTGTCAAAAATGAAGAAACACGTACTTCTTGTCGAAGACAGTTTCATGATGAGCCGCTTCCTGGCGCACCATCTTGAACTGAACTACCAGGTCTCCACCGTTGCCGCTCCCCTCGATGCTCTTCTTTGGCTGAAAACGAATGCCGCTCCCGACGCCATCCTGCTGGATTATGACTTGCCCGAAATGACCGGGCTGGACATGCTTCATCATCTGAAGAAAAAACAGGAATGGTCCGACATTCCGGTCATCATGGTCTCCGGCGTGAAAAGTGCCGAAAAGCGCATCGAATGTCTCGAAGCGGGCGCTTCCGACTTCATCGCCAAGCCGTTTCATCCGAAAGAACTCAGCTTGCGCTTGCGTCGCTATATTTCCTCGGAGGTCGAGCTGCTTGCTACTTAGTTTTCAATTGTAGAATTTTTGATTTCGGCGAACTGCCGGTTGTGCGAAAAGACTTCTTTCCGAAAAAAAATACCGGGTGGTTTTTTGCTGCCCATTCGACTTCCTATTTGCGTACGTCGCCGCTGCGATGCAGTGTTTTTTTGAGGAAAAAAACTTAGTTCTCTGACAATTCTTGTGGGACGCTGGGAGGATGGGAACGCGGATGACGCGG
>CAZHLB010000724.1:0-3876 GCA_964533005.1 uncultured Saprospiraceae bacterium | reverse complement strand
CATTGCCTTCCACCAATATTCCTTGATGTTGTTTTTGAGCAACACCCCATTGGGTCCGTAGTCATACGTGGCGCTCAAGCCGTCATAAATTTCAGAGGATTGATAAATGAAGCCGTATTCCTTGCAATGCGCAGTCAGCTTTTTAAAAAGGTCGGCAGGTTGAGACATATTAATTGTTGATTGCTAATTGTTGATTGTTGGGGCTGGAATGCACAGCAATTAGCAATCAGCCATCAACAATCAAAGGGGCGGCAAAGGTAAAAATGGAGGGGAAAAAAGTGTGGTTGGCAGCGTTGGATGGGACGAGGGCATCGGTTTGAAGAAAAGAGGTTTAGGAGGTTTATAAATTTTAGAGGCGCAAACTTTTCTCCAAATTTTCCCGCCTCTAAACTTTCTAAACCTCCTAAACCATTTTCACGCCGCCCGCATCAGCATCTCATCCACGAACTTGTACCGTTTCCTGATTTTGGCTTTCAATTCCCGACGGGCGAAAAAAATCCTGCTTTTGACCGTGCCGAGCGGCAGGTGAAATTTGTCGGCGATTTCTTGGTACTTAAATCCTTGAAAATGAAGCAGGAAAGGCGTTTTGATGTTTTCCTCCAGCGGTTCAATCAGCTTCCACAATTCTTTCATCAAGGTATTTGCCTCGCCCCGGTTGTCGCTGTTTTTGCTGCCGGAATTGAGGTAATGAAGGTTGTCGCTCGAATCGAAAATGGTGTTGGCTTTTGCTTTTTTGCGGTAGTTGTTGATAAAGATGTTTTTCATAATCGTGAAAAGCCAGGCTTTGAAATTGGTGTCGGGCGTAAATTTTTCCTGGTTCGATATGGCTCGGAGAGCTGTTTCCTGGTACAAATCCTTGGCGTCGTCAATGTTCTGCGTCAGGTTGTAGGCAAAGGCATTCAAGGCAGGGCTGAGTTTGTGGAAGTGATTATTGAATTCGAAACTGGACATAGCTGGTTTGATTTTCAGTGAGAACTTGTTCAAAAAGAGGTTGTTTGTTTTAGCTGAACAAAAGTATAATAGTGATTAAACAAAGGCAAGGTTTGGCGATAAAATTTGACTGTAAAATTTTAACCACAGTAGCTGTTTGTAACTTTTAAACATTGTATATCAAGGACTTGATTAAAAAATCTTTCTTCTCTAATTTTCAATTTAAACTTTCAAAAAAAATTGAAACAACGAGATGCTTCAACCAGACAGTGAAAGTTTAGTCATCGGCATTCGCTGCTGTTTTTGCAATCGAAGAAACCCGCTTACTTTTCCGCCGATGAGCAAAAAGGAGTTGTACCGGCAATTTTGCAAGCAGCAGGAAGACCTGCCGTTATTTATTCAGGATTGGTACCTGGATGCCGTTTGTCAGGATGGCGAATGGGATGTGGCGCTCGTGGAGGAAGGCGGAAAAATCGTGGCGGCGCTGCCTTTTTTTGTGAAGCGAAAATGGTTTGCCCGGTATGTCACCATGCCTGTTTTCACCAAGTACATGGGCGTTTATCTGACGGCGGAAATGCAAAAGTTGGGTGAGGAGCACCGGCTGTTTCCGCTGTTGATGGAGCAATTGCCACAGGTGGATTTTTTCGTGCAAAATTTTTCCCCGGCGGTGACCAATTGGCTGCCATTTTACTGGGCTGGCTATCGGCAGATGACTCGCTACACTTATGTTTTACCAGATTTGAATGACCTCGAGTTGGTCTTCGCCAATATTCATCCTGAGTATCGGCGCATCATCAAGAAGGCGGAGAAAGAGTTGCAACTCAGGTCTGATTTGTCTTTAGACAACTTTTTCCAGGTGCAAAAAATGACCTTCGACCGGCAGGGGCTCGCCATGCCGTTTTCCTTTGAGCAATTAAAAACGCTCGACTTTGCGCTGGCGGCAAACCAAGCCCGGCGGCTGCTTTTTGCCTGCGATGCCGAGGACAATATTCATGCTGTTGTCTATTTGGTTTGGGACAAGAAACGCTGCTATTTCCATCATGCAGGCGAGAACCCGGCTTTTCGGAAAAGCGGCTCAAATCAAATGCTCGTTTGGCAAGCCATTCAATTCGCCAGCAAGGATTTGGGGCTGAAAGTCTTTGATTTTGAAGGAAGTATGATAAAAAACGTGGAGTTCACCCGCCGCCGCTTTGGAGCTATTCAGCAGCCTTATTTTACCATTTGGAAGAACAATGCCTGGTGGGCGAAGGCGCTCAATTTGCGAGGTTGATGAAGGTTGATAAAAGTTGATGAGGGTTGATTTTGCCTCTGCAAAATCAACCCTCATCAACTTTATCAACTCCCATAAACCACAAAAAAAAAGCCCCGGCTCAAAAAGCTTGAACCGGGGCATCTCACAAAAGGATTTTTGAGTTTTTGGTTTTCGGGGAAAAAAGCGGTTTGTTCAGGGTATTTGATTTTTCAGGGAAGGTTTCTGGGGAGGGTTTTGGTTTTGTCTTTCAGGTTTGTTTTCAATTCGTTTTTTACGTCGAAGGCTCCGAGGTCAAATAGCCGGCTATCTTAACAACGTTTCTAAGAGGAGCGCCCAAAGCATTCTCCACACGAGGCGGCTTATTTTTTCTGAAAAATTTCAAACAGCCCGCCAGTATTGAATCCCCATCCACTTTTTGGCAAAAAGTCCTTGCTCTGTTTTTTGATACCTTTGGCGCTGCCGCTCCAAAGCGGCTGATTTTTTCACCACAAACTTTGCCTTCAACGTGCTGAAGTTTTTCAAAACCAACCAAGTTTTCCTGAGCGCCATTTTGATTTTTTACATCATCCTGCTGCGATTTTCCGTCTTGCTGGCGCCCTTCAAATGGAACCCATCAGGGCAGGGCATTTTGAGCGAATGGGTGTATGGTTGGGCAGGCTCGCAGCAATTGATTTCACACATTCTCGCTACTTTGGTGTTGCTGGTGCAAGGTTTCATCATCAATGTATTGGTGATTAACCACCGGCTTTCCAACGAGGTGAATTTGTATCCGGGCTTGTTTTTCGTGCTGCTTTCCTGCTTCATTCCCGACTTTTTGTACCTCTCGCCGGTGCTGCTGGGCAATTTGTTTTTCCTGTTTGCCTTGGTTGAATTGTTTGACACCTATAAAAATCCGGCTTGCGCTGACCGGATTTTTAATGCAGGCTTGTGGACGGGGATTGCAAGCTTGTTTTACATGCCTTTCCTGTTTTTTTTCATAGTCATCATGTCGGGCTTAAATATTCTGAGGGCTTTTAGTTTGAGGGAACGGTTGATGGCACTCATCGGGCTTTTGCTGCCCTATTCTTTTGCCGGGCTTTATTTTTTCTGGTTCAACCGGCTGGACGAGTTTTGGCAGAAGCAATTCGTGGCAAACTTTGACTTTCTCAGTTTTGGGGGAGCGCCGTTTGGGTGGGAAACGCTGATTAAAGTAGGCTTTTTCGCTGTGCTGATTTTCCTGGCTGTCTTCAACAACAACCTTTATCTCATCAAGAAAAACATCCAGGTTCAGAAGAAAATCAACATCCTCTACTGGATAATACTTTCTGCGTTGCTCGCCGCTCCTTTCCAGCAAAACCTGACGCTGGAGCATTTTCTAATGATCACGCCGCCGCTGGGCATTTTTCTCGCCTTTACTTTTTCTACCATGAAGCCGCAATGGGCGGAAGCCATTCATTTTTTGATGGTCGTCGCTGCGCTGACTTTGCAGTTTACCTGGTGGTTTTGAAAAGTAAGCGGGTAGGCAAATAGGCGAGTAGGCAAAAACAAAAGCCCGGTGAAATTTCAAATTTCACCGGGCTTTTGTTTTTGCCTACTTGTCTGGTCGCTGCCTGAAAATCTCCGCCAACGATTCATACTCGGCCGGCATCGCCGGCTTGAATTTCCTCGGAAAAACAATAAAATGCGCCACCGCCACCGCTGCAACATCCAAATCA
>CAZHLB010000723.1:0-3876 GCA_964533005.1 uncultured Saprospiraceae bacterium | reverse complement strand
TTCCATTCCATCAACAATCATGTAATCATGTAATCATCAATCATTTAATCAAAAATGGGAAACCACACAAAGCGTCAGTTTTGGCTTTAGTTAATCTACTTGCACTGCCTTTTTGAAATACTCGTAAGTCTTTTTCAAACCTTCTTCCCGGTTGAATTTTGGCGCCCAGCCAAGTATTTCTGTAGCCTTGGTGGTGTTGGGCTTGCGTTGCTTCGGGTCGTCAACGGGAAGCTCTTTATAAATAATGTGTGCCTTCGGATTCTTGACCAGGTCGAGAATTTCGTGAGCAAACTGAAGCACCGTGATTTCCTGCGGGTTGCCGATGTTGACCGGATGATGGTAATTGCTCATCAACAGCCGGAAAATGCCATCCACCAGGTCGTCCACGTAGCAAAAGCTGCGAGTTTGCGAGCCGTCGCCGAAGACGGTCAAGCCTTCGCCACGAATTGCCTGGGAAAAAAACGCAGGCAAAACTCGCCCATCTTCCACCCGCATCCGGGGCCCATAAGTGTTGAAAATGCGCACGATGCGAGTTTCCACGCCGTGATAATTGTGGTAAGCCATCGTGATTGCCTCCAAAAAACGCTTCGCCTCATCGTAAACGCCCCTGGGCCCCACGGGATTGACGTTGCCCCAATACTCCTCCACCTGCGGGTGAATGAGCGGGTCGCCATAAACTTCGGAGGTGGAAGCCACCAGGATTCTCGCCTTTTTTGCCCTGGCAAAACCCAGCAAATTGTGGGTTCCGAGCGAACCGACTTTCAGGGTTTGGATGGGCATTTGCAAATAATCAATCGGGCTGGCAGGCGATGCGAAGTGAAGGATGTAATGAATGTCGCCAGGCACGTGGACGAACTTGGTCACGTCATGGTGGTAAAATTGGAACTCCTTCAGCGGGAATAGGTGCTCGATGTTGTCGAGGTTGCCGGTCAGCAAATTGTCCATGCCGATGACGTGGTAGCCTTCCGCCAAAAAGCGGTCGCAGAGGTGCGAGCCAATGAAACCGGCAGCGCCGGTAATGAGGACTTTCTTTTTCAAGGTAAAATGTAGTTTGAAGATGCCGGGCTGAAAGTTGCAGGAGGAGCAGCTCTCGGAGCCTCGTGTTTGTTTCATGGTTTGGGGCGATGCTTGAAAATCAAGCTCGCTCTTTTTGAAGGGGGGCGAGATTTGAGGCGGCAAATATAGCCGGAAAAAGTTCTTGGCGCAGGTGGCAAAATCTGCACCCAAACACGGCGACTCCGGCGAAAGGGCGCTGGAGAATTTGTAGGGAGAGAAAAAATTTTTGCAAAATTTTTTCTCTCCCTGAAGGTGCTTTCAACTCATTTCAGGTGCAAAATCATGTCTTCCACCATTGCATCCAAGTCAAATTTTGGCTGCCAATGCCAGTCTTCCCTTGCCTTCGAGTCGTCAATGCTCTGGGGCCAACTATCGGCGATGGCTTGGCGGAAATCAGGCTCGTAGGAAATTTCAAACGCCGATAATTTTTGCTTGATGCTGGCTGCCAATTCCGCCGGGTTGAAGCTCATGCCTGCTAAATTGTAGCTCGTGCGAACAGAGATTTGGCCGGCAGGCGCTTCCATCAATTCGAGGGTAGCTCGCACGGCGTCGTCCATGTAAATCATGGGCAACCGGGTGTCTTGCCTCAAAAAACAAGGGAAATTTCTGCCTGCAACGGCGTAGTGAAAAATGTCAACAGCATAGTCGGTCGTGCCGCCGCCGGGTTCGCTTTGCCAGCCAATCACGCCAGGGTAACGAAGGCTGCGCACGTCCACGCCGTAGCGGTTGAAATAATATTGGCTCCAAAGTTCGCCTGCCGTTTTGCTCATGCCATAGACGGTGGTTGGCAGAAGGACGGCATTTTGCGGCGTGTTCTGCCGGGGAATTTCTTTCCCGAAAACGGCAATCGAACTGGGGAAAAACACCTTCGCCAATTTTTTCTCCCGTGCAATTTCCAACACGTTGAACAAGCCGGTCATGTTGAACTCCCACGTTCCCAGCGGATTGGCTTCGCCTTTAGCGGAAAGGATGGCGGCGAGGTGATAAATCTGCGTGATTTGGTGCTTGTCCACCAAACCAGCCAGTTGCCCGGCGTCGAGAACGTTCAATTTTTCAAAAAACAGGTCGCCGTGACTGCTCTCCCGAATGTCGGAAGCGACGACGTTGGATGTTCCAAAAGTGTGGCGCAAAGCATCCGTTAGCACCGAGCCGATTTGCCCGCTTGCGCCGATAACAAGAATTTTCTCCTTGCTCATAAGTTGGTTAGGAAATGCTGTTGATGAAGTTGATAAGGGTTAATGAGTTTGATAGGCGAAACGCCCATCAACCTCATTAACCTTTATCAACCTCATCAACCTTTAAATTTGGCGGCGAAAAATAGAAACTATTGCTTGGCAATAGCCGGGAAGGCAGGGACTTCTTGGAGAAATTGATACGACTGGCGGGGGTAGTCCATTTGGCAGCAATAGGTCTGAATGCCATTGGTGACCAGCAAATACTGGGCTTGCAGCGGCAAATTGTACATGGCGATTTGGCGAAAAGTAGCCTCCGAAATGGCAACCTGCGGCGCTTTGCATTCCACGAGCAGGAGCGGCGACAAGTCCGGGTCGTAAATGAGCAGGTCAAAACGCTTCGGCAAGCCGTTGACTTTCAGCCATTTCTCGATGGCGATGCGGTTTTTTTGGTAGCCTTTTTCTTGCAAAAGATAGGTGAGGACGAGTTGGCGTACAGTTTCCTCCGGCGTTTGGACAAAATAACGGCGGCGCAATGGGTCAAAAAGCAGGCGCTGCTCGCCGCTAGTTTTGAAGCGCAGGCGGTCTTTGAATTGAAGGAAGTCAATCGAAATTAACATCTATGGCTGCGTGACTAATTTTTCAGAAAAAACAATCATCCCCGCCTGGTCTCGGAGGAAAAACAGCAAAACCTTGCCCCGACTTGACGCAGGCAACAGCAAGACATTTTGACCTGGCTTGACCGCCATTTTGCAAAGCTCCCGCCCGTCGAGGTCAGTCAAAAAAGCAGTGCCTTCCAGCCCATCTTTCGGATGCCATTCGACCGTAATTTTTTGCCCGGCTGGATTTGGATAAACCTTCGCAACCGGCTGGTTTTCAATTTTTTCCTTCGCACCTGTTGTCGCCAGCCAGGCATCGAAAAGGATTTGTATCGAATCAATTGGCTCGACGCCGGTAGGCACTTTCGGCACGTTTAAATTTAGGTAAAAAGTGCCCGTCGTGTCGCCCGTCTTTGCTACCCGGATGAAGGCGGAAAGCGACGAGACACCTGGAATCAAGCACCTCGTATCAGCGCCAGGCACGTTTGCTCCTTGCAAGGCTGCCATCAATTTTTCCGCCAGCGAACCGGGTGTGCTCAGAAAGCGGACTTCCATCGAATCCAAAATTTGCTGCCCCAGCAGGATATTGCCTTGAATGGCATAGTGACTGCCGACGTTGTGGTTTTTGTAGTCCATGCAGTTGAAGCCGGTGAATGCCGCCGCCTGTGGTTCGCCTTGATTTCCGAAAGCAACTGCACCGTATTGCCGGATGCTCGAATTGCCTTGCACATCGTTGTCGGCAAGCCAATCCATGATTTCCTGCGGTGTGTCGCCTGCTTCCATGCGGCTGCGGGCGTTAGCTTGGTTTGCCGGATTCCAGAGGGCTTGTGTGTGAATTGCGCCCCTTCCCGGCAGGATGTCGCTGATGATGAGAACGCCTCCGGCGATGGCTGAGGCATCAATGCAGGATGCGCCTGCGCTGCCGATTTCGCCGGTCGTGGTGTCCACGGCGACGATGGAAAAGGTGTCTTGCGAAAAAACTAAACTGCTGAAAATCAGGCAGAAAAGGCAGGAAATGAGATTGTTCTTCATGGCAGGAGAAATAAAAA
>CAZHLB010000722.1:0-3879 GCA_964533005.1 uncultured Saprospiraceae bacterium | reverse complement strand
GTTGCTTTCATGTTTTTTTTGGGCGCTAATTTACATCAAATTGGAGCCGCACCCGTCTCTCGTCCAAGCCATAAAGCTGAACTTTCCCTTTGAGCCTGTCTCCTCACAAAAGTGTAAACCTATTTTAGGACGAGACAGAAATTTTAGAAAGAATTTTTCCTGTCAACTAATGGGCAGGATTACCTTACCTCTCGTTTCATTCAATACTTCAGCCATTGCTAAATAAATAGCAGATGCGCCGCAAATGATACCTTGCCAACCGGCAATCGTTCCGATGAGTGCAGAGCCAGTCCAATCACGGATGGCAAGCAGGAAAAACAATATCCAAAGGCTGAGAAATATGAATTGAAGCACCTTGTTTTTTCCAAAAGTGCCTAACCACATAAAAAAGGTGAAAATGCCCCACATAAATAAATACCATCCCATATAAGCAACTTCCGTAGTGGCGCCTTTAGACCAGCCGAAATCGGGGAAAAGCCACAAGGCAACGAGCGAAATCCAAAACAAACCGTAAGAAGTAAAGGCAGTCGTGCCAAACGTATTGCCTTTTTTGAACTCAAGTACGCCTGCAATAATTTGCGCTATGCCGCCATAAAAAATGCCCATCGCTAAAATCATAGCACTGACTGGAAAAAAACCGGCATTGTGAATGTTGAGCAAAACGGTCGTCATTCCGAAGCCCATTAAGCCCAGTGGTGCGGGATTAGATAATTTAGATTCCATGATATTTAATTATTTCGTTCAGAAATTAGTCTTCCTCGCCTGTCAAATGACAGGCTTTGATGGAGGAATGAGGTAAAATTCCACTTCATGCTATGATTTAAAAGATGAGATAAGTCAGATTGGAAGATGAGATAGGACGATTGGAATAAAGTCAAAAGTAAAAAGGCAAAAGTAAAAAGTGGGGACGTTGGAAATCAGCAAGTTAAGAATGCAATTGTCAATCTTGTTTTTGAACTGATAGTGGAGACCTGCCTCAAATTGGCTCGATTTCAAAATAAACCGGCGGGTTTTTCACCTGGTACAAATCATTGAGCACACAAGCATTGATGAACCTCGTCCCGTCCTTTTCCACCTGCCCGTAGGCTTCATGGATGTGCCCGAACAAATGAAATCGTGGCTTCCGCTCTTGCACCAATTCCATCAAATCGGCGCAGCCGCAAGCATTTCGCTGGTTATTTCGGTCGAGAATGCCCAGCGGGGGCCCATGCGTGACCAAAATGTCTGTGTCTTTCGGAATCATTTCCCAGTACTTGCGAATCTCAGCGCCTCGCCGCCGGTTGAACGCCCAATTGTAAAACCAGGGCGTAATAGGCGAGCCCCAAATTTTGATGCCTTTGATGATAACTTCCTCGTCTTCCAGGTAAATCAAGTCCGGCGGAATCATTTTTTTGAAAATTTTCGGCTGGCGTTCCGGCAGGAAATCGTGGTTGCCAGCAATGAAAACCTTGTGCGGATGTGGCTGCCGGGCAAACCAATTCAGAAACTGTTGCACCTCGTCTTGCCTGCCCAATTCCGAAAAATCGCCTGCGTGAATGAGCAAGTCAGCCGGTTGAAGTTCGAGCCGGTGGTGTTTGTTGTGAGTATCTGAAATGGCGCAGACTTTCATAATTGGGAAAGTAAAGCAGGAGAGGGAGGTGGGTTTGAAAAGAAAAATTTTTTCAAAACTTTTAGTTCTCGGACATTTTTTGTGATACACCGTATTAACACGCTTTTTTTAAACACATAGTCACATAGTTCACATAGTCCAGCTATGTGAACTATGTGACTATGTGTTTAAAAAAAGCGTGTTGATTGGGAATGCCACAAAAATTGTCAAAGACCTAAATTTTTCTTTTCAAACCCATCTCCCTCTGAAGGTTCTTTAAACCTCTTTTACCAAAAACGCTTTGCCCTGCACGGCAATCGCCAGCCGGAAAACTTGGGTGATGCCATGTGCGGAAAGCTGTGCCTCATATTTATTCAACTGCATTTGCTGCTCGGCGGCAACGATGGCTGTTTCGAGCGTTTCGCCCCGGTGCTCATTGGGCGCTTTGATTTCGATGACGATGCCTTTTTTGCCGGGGATTTTGGGAATCAGGCAAAGGTCGTAGCGACCGTAGCCCGCTTCCCGGTTGGACAGGATGGCGTAGCGACCTTCCAATTTGGCGAACAAGCCGAGCAGGAAGGCGTGGTAAAAATTTTCCGCCATGCCTTTCGGCGTATCGTGGTAGCTGAAAACTTGCTCCACGAAAGTGCGTAGGTAATTTTCAAACGGCGCAAGCTCGCCACGAGTCAGGTATTCCAGCATTAGGTCGTGCTCGCTGGTTTGCAGGTCGGTTTGAAGCCAATTTTGGATAATTTCCCGGTAACAGTAGCGCACTTCCCGGTTCGGAATGCTCAGGTCATAGTGGTAAGCGTCAGAACCTTCGGGGCGGTGAGGATTTTCAAATTTGAGATAACCGGAAAACAAAAGCATCGTCCAAACGGCATTTTGTTTGGCGTCCAAATCTGAAAAAACCACGTTATCGGTCGCTTCGACAGCGATTTTTTCCCCTCGCAGCAAGGCATCCAAATCTTCCATGATGTTCGCCTTTCCGTAAAAAAACAGCCGCTTGAGGATGGCATTGTCCGACGTGTTGACCCAGTAAGGCTGCACTCCATTGTCTGGCGCTTTCACGTAATTCAGAATAGACCAGGGGTTGAAAATCACCTCCCTGCCGAAGCGGTAGCCGTTGTACCAGTTCTCGATTTCCTCCCATTCCCTGCCGTTCATGCCGTAGTCGGAGAGCATTTTTTGCACCTCCGGCACGGTGAAGCCAAATTTGTCGGAAAACTCGTTCACGGTCAGCACGGTGGAAATATCGAAGTTATTCAAGCCCGAAAAGATGCTCTCTTTCGCCACCCGCAGGATGCCGGTGAGCGCTCCTTTTTCCAGCGATGGATTGTCTTTGAGCGCCCCGCTGAGGAAGTCCCTGAAAAATGCAATCGCTTGAGAATAAAAACCATTGAGCCAGGAGGAATGGATGGGCGTGTCGTATTCGTCGAGGAGAATGACGGTTTTGGATTGATGATAACGTGTTAGCAATAAGCTTAGAAACTGAAGGCTCGCCGCAACTTCTTCTTGCGGAGCGTCTCCATCCGCCAATAATTGAAGGCGATTTGCCTCTTTCGGTGTCAATTGCTCGCCATCCAGCAGGTACAGAAAGTTCTGAACTTCATTGCGGACGAGGGAGGAAATGTGCGCAAAAGTGTCCTTCCAGCTTGTCTTTTTCACGTCCTTGAACGACAGAAAAATGACCGGGTGCTTTCCCTGCTTCGCCATGATGTCCGCTTCGGACTGGATTGCCAAGCCCTCGAACAGGTGCGCATTTTCGCCTGCGTTGACGTCGAAAAAATAGCGCAGCATGCTCATGTTCAACGTTTTGCCGAAGCGGCGGGGGCGGGCGAACAGGGTCGTTTCCGCTCCGTAAATCACGTCCCGGATGAAAAGCGACTTGTCCACGAAGTAGCGTTTTCCTTCCCGCAAACTCTTGAAATCGGAGTAGCCCAGCGAGGTCAGTGGCTTCATGCTTTCATTTTTTGACAAAAGTAGAAAAAGGGCGATGCCGTCAAGTGCGGAGCCAAAGTCGCCAACTTATGACCAACGCCATGTCAACATCTATCATCTTGTAACCCGCCGTTTCAACGGCGGGGCTTCGCCAAACGCTCAAATCACATCTATCATCTTTACAAAACATCAGCATCACGCCCAGGATGCTGATGTTTTGTAAAGATGATAGATGTGATTTGAGCGTTTGGCGCACCCCCTCGTTGCAACGAGGGGTTACAAGATGATAGATGTTGACATGTCGTTGCCTAATCTTCAAGTTACCCCCTAACTTTTGCCCTCCATGCCGC
>CAZHLB010000721.1:0-3886 GCA_964533005.1 uncultured Saprospiraceae bacterium | reverse complement strand
TGCTCATCCGGATGGCGCTGGTGTTTGCGCTGGGGTATTACCTCAAGCGCCGCAAACTGGCGTGGATGGTTTTCGGGGTGATGACGGCTGGATTTCTGACGCTGCTGACGGTCTCGGTTCTCCAGGAAATGCAGCCCAGCCAGGTAGCGGAAAAATTGGGAATTGACGCTTCGGCAGGCAACCTGGAAGGCAAGGAAATCCGCTTCGGCGCAGCCGCCTCCGCCTTTTGGGGCATCTCGACCACCGCCACTTCCAACGGCTCGGTCAATTCCATGCACGAAAGTCACACGCCGTTGAGCGGGGCGATGCAGTTGCTCGACATGATGATAAATTCATTTTACGGCGGCGTGGGCGTGGGCTTCATCAACTTTTACGTCTTCATCATTCTCGCCGTGTTCATCAGTGGCTTGATGGTGGGTCGGACGCCTGAATTTTTGGGCAAAAAAGTGGAGGGCAGGGAAATGAAAATCGCCTTGATTATCGCCTTGCTGCACCCGTTCCTCATTCTCGCCGGCACGGCGCTTTCCGCTTTCCTTTTTTACAAAAACCCGGAGCTGGGCTGGCTAAATAACCCGGGCGCTCACGGCTTTTCGGAAATGCTTTATGAGAACACCTCTGCCGCCGCCAACAACGGCAGCGGTTTCGAGGGACTGGCTGACAACAATCCCTGGTGGAACATCCTCACGGGCTTCGTGCTAATTCTGGGCAGATACCTACCGATAGTCGGGCCCGTTGCCATCGCAGGGCTTTTGGCAGGGAAAAAATACATCCCGGAGAGCGCCGGGACGCTGAAAACGGACACGTTCACTTTTGGGGTGATGGTGTTTGCGGTGATTTTCATCGTGGCGGCGCTGAGCTTTTTTCCTGCTTTGGCGCTGGGCCCGTTGGCAGAGTATTTCAGTCTTTGACGCCCCAATCACCCCCCCTGCCCCCCCTCAAGGGGGGTGGGCCCCGTTCTTTGATTTGCAACTGGAAACAAGTCCCTGGTGCAAATCAAAGAACGGCGTCAACCCCCCTTGAGGGGGGGTAGGGGGGGTGATTGGGCGCCAAAGCCAAACTTTCAAAAACATGAAACGCAAGAATATCTCAACCTCCCTTTTCCAGCCTTCGTTGCTCAGGGAGGCATTCAAACAATCCTTCGCCAAGCTGTCCCCGGCGGTCATGTTTCGCAACCCCGTCATGTTCCTGGTGTACGTGGGCACGTTCGTCATGCTCGCCGTGTGCATCTGGATTTTGACGGGCGAAACATCGCAGGGCAGCTTTGGCTACAATTTCCTGGTCTTCCTTATCCTGTTCCTGACGGTGCTGTTCGCCAATTTCGCCGAAGCCATCGCCGAGGCGAGGGGCAAGGCGCAGGCGGACAGCTTGCGCAAAACCAGGGAAGACACGCCCGCCAAAAAGGTATCGAGCATGGACGACGGCGTCGTGCCGATTTTCCAGACCGTGCCCTCCTCCTCGCTGCGCCAGGGCGACATTTTCGTTTGCGAAGCGGGCGACCTCATTCCCGCCGACGGCGAAATCATCAAAGGTTTGGCGACCATTGACGAAAGCGCCATCACCGGCGAAAGCGCGCCTGTCATTCGGGAAGCGGGCGGCGACAAAAGCTCCGTCACTGGCGGCACGAAAGTGCTTTCCGATAAAATTTACGTGCAAGTCACGGTGAAGCCGGGCGAGAGTTTTCTGGACAAAATGATTGCCCTGGTAGAAGGCGCCAGCCGCCAGAAAACGCCCAACGAGATTGCGCTGACCATCCTGCTGGCAGGTTTCACGCTGGTTTTCATCATCGTTTGCGTCACGTTGCAACCCTTCGCCTTGTATTCCGGTGCGCACATCAACATCGCAGCGTACATCTCGCTGTTCGTGTGCCTGATTCCGACGACCATCGGCGCTCTGCTTTCCGCCATCGGCATCGCCGGGATGGACAGGGCGCTGCGGGCAAACGTCATCGCCAAATCCGGCAAAGCGGTGGAAACGGCAGGCGACCTCGACACCATCCTGCTCGACAAGACTGGCACCATCACCATCGGCAACCGAAAAGCCACCCATTTTTACCCGGTGGAAGGCGTGGAACAGAAAACGATGGTCGCTGCCGCCGTCCTCGGCTCGCAGGCTGACGAGACGCCGGAGGGAAAATCCATTCTCGAACTGGCGCAAGGCGAAGACCTGCCAGGTTTCAAAAACCTGCCAGGTCTGACCGGCGGTGCGACTTTCATCAAGTTCACCGCCGAAACCCGCACGAGCGGCGTGGACTTGCCAGACGGCAGGCGCATCCGCAAGGGAGCTTTCGACACCATCAAAAAAATAGTGGAAGGCGCAGGCAACACCTTTCCCGTAGCCATTTCGGAGCAGGTGAAAAAAGTCTCTGAAAACGGTGGCACTCCGCTGGTCGTCTCCGAAAACGAGCGGGCGCTCGGCGTCATCGAATTGCAGGACATCATCAAAACCGGCATCCGGGAGCGCTTCGACCGCTTGCGCAAAATGGGCGTCAAAACCGTGATGGTCACCGGCGACAACCCGCTGACTGCCAAGTATATCGCTGAAAAATCCGGCGTGGACGACTTCATCGCCGAAGCCAAGCCGGAGGACAAACTCGAATACATCCGCAACGAACAACACGGCGGCAAACTCGTCGCCATGATGGGCGACGGCACCAACGACGCCCCCGCCCTCGCCCAAGCCGACGTCGGCGTAGCCATGAACAGCGGCACCGCCGCCGCCAAAGAAGCCAGCAACATGGTGGATTTGGACAACGACCCCACCAAACTCATCGAGGTCGTCGAAATCGGAAAGCAATTGCTGATGACCAGGGGAACGCTGACCACGTTCAGCATCGCCAACGACGTGGCGAAATATTTTGCCATCGTCCCGGCGCTGTTCATCACGAGCATTCCGGCGCTACAAGCCTTGAATATCATGGATTTGCATAGCCCGGAGAGCGCCATTCTGTCGGCAATTATTTTCAACGCCATCATTATTCCGATGCTGATTCCGCTGGCATTGCGGGGGGTGAAGTACCGCCCGATTGGAGCTTCTGCGCTGCTGCAACGGAATTTGCTGGTGTACGGGTTGGGCGGGGTGGTCGTGCCTTTCGTGGGGATTAAGTTGATTGACTTGGCGGTGGGATTGTTTTTCTGAAGTTGATAAAGGTTGATGAGGATTGATATGGTTGATATCAACCCTCATAAACCTCTATCAACCTTCATAAACCTTAAATAAATGAAAGAGCCACTTCTTCCCGCTCTCAAAATGACCTTGCTGACGCTGGTGTTTTTCTCCGGCATTTACACGCTGGTCGTTTGGGGCATCGCCCAACTTGCGCCGAATGGCGGCGAGGGCGAAATCCTCCTGCACAACGGTCAGAAGTTCTACGCCAACGTCGGTCAGTCCTTCACAGAAGACCGCTATTTCTGGTCGAGACCTTCCGCCGTGAGTTACAATGCCGCCGGTTCGGGCGGCAGCAATAAAGCCGCTTCCAACCCGGATTACGTCGCTGTTGTGCAAGAGCGGATTGATACTTTTCTCCTCCACAACCCGGGCATTCAGAAATCGGAAATCCCGGTGGATTTGGTGACGGCATCGGGCAGTGGGCTTGACCCGCACATTTCGCCGAAGGCGGCGGCGGTGCAGGTGGAGCGCATCGCCAGGGTGCGGAATGTGCCGCCGGAAAAGGTGCGGGAACTCGTTGCGAAGTATATGGAAGCGCCGTTGATGGGGTTGTTCGGGACGGAGCGGGTTCATGTTTTGAGGCTGAATATTGCTTTGGATGAGATGGGAAATTGAGCGCAATCACCCCCCCTGCCCCCCCTCAAGGGGGGTGGACGCCTCCTTCGATTTTCGTGTCGAGCCTTATTTCCACATGAAATTCAAAGCAGGCGTCAACCCCCCT
>CAZHLB010000720.1:0-3890 GCA_964533005.1 uncultured Saprospiraceae bacterium | reverse complement strand
GCCTTCGGCATTTTCGATGCGGATTTCATAAGCCATGTTGGGCTGCAACAGGGAAATGTTGTAGGCAAAACCTGATGCCGAGCCGCTTGCCGCATTGGAAAAACCATAGATGCCGCCGCCCGCCGTGGTGGTCGAGGCGACTTCGACGCCAGCTTTGAAAAGCTTCACCGTGACGCCGTCCAAGCCCGCTTCGCCGGGGTCTTGAATGCCGTCGCCATCGGCGGCGGTCCAGACGAGGTTGCCGATTTCGAGCGGGGCGGGGTCGCAAAAAGCTTCCATCAGACCCAAGCCGTTCGCTTTTCCGAAGGTTGCGCCAGAAGTGCCGGAGTCGTAAATCTGGTAAGTCTGCGTGGTATTTCCGGTGGAAACGTCGAACCAGCCGAAGCCGCCCGTCCAGACCGTGATTGGATCCATCAAGTTGGCAAGCAGGTCGTTTTCACCTGCCATATAAATCAAGCCGCCCTGGAAAGTTTCTTCGTGGGTAGTGGCGTAGTGTTCGCCGCAGAAATACTCGCCGCCGCCGATGCCTTGCCCGTTGCCGACGCCGCAGCCGCTCATCGAGCCAGCCGAGCCGTTGGATTCCATCGTGAAAACGCCGCTGCCGTTGTTTGCCGCCAGTAAAATGTCGCCGCCGATATAGCCATTGTAAAGTGGTGTGCTGCCGGGCGTTGTGTTGCGGTTATCCCTGCCCGTGAGGTGACCGTTCCGGTCGAAAAAGCCCAAAATCATGTGGTCGTTCCGGTCGAACTGAATGTCTGAAAGCATCGGCTGCGGGCGCATAATTCTAATGCCTCCGCCTGACACCGCACCTGCCTCGTGCAAGTCCGCCCAAGTGTTCGCCCAGGTTTCCCAATTGTTGTAAACAGGCGTCGAGGATGTGTGAACGTCGCCTTTCGTGTAATCCAAAGGAATCGTCAGCACTGGCGTCCCGTTGAACGTGCCTGCCGCTGGTTCGAAGGCATAAACGAAGGCATCTAAGTTGGTTGCGCTGCCGCCGTTTTCGCCGCTGCAAATCATGCCCACATACACGACTCCCTTGTGCTCTTCGACTGCCCAGGGGCGAGCTTGCCCGTTGGTGCAGCCAGGGTCTGGCAAGGTGTAGGATTGAATGTCGCCAGACGAAATGGAAGCCGCCGCCGGGTTGCCGATGGTGATTTTGAGTAGCTTTTTTTGGTACAGATTGATAGTCCAAAGGGTCGTCCCGTCGTCGGAAAGTTCCAAGCCGCCCAAGCCGATTTTGCCGACCAGCCGGAAAGCCGAGGTGTCGTAACTCGAAGCGGTGGCGCTGGCGGGCAAGTCCCTCGTTGCCAATTGGCTGGCGCCGAGGTCAACGCCAAGGGTTTCCAGGTCGGCATAGTTGGAAACGGTCGGCGTGCCGAGGCTCATGTCCACTTTGTAAATGCCGCCCAAGCCCATCGTTCCCAGCCCGCAGTGCCTTTTCAAAAAAGAAGAAAGGAACAATTGCTGCGTTTCCCGCTGCAAAGCCGAACCCCAGACCGTGCCCAAATCAACACCCGAAAGCAGGTGCGTCGGGCTGGGCGTGGAGCCTGATGCCGTGTACGGCACTTGCACCAGCACATCCATCGTGCCTGCCGTGCCGCCCCCCAGCGGGTCGCCGTTGACGTAACAAGGAACCATGATGTCGGGTGCATCCTGGCAAAAAGCGGCAGGATAAAGCAAGCCCGCATTGGCGTCGCAAACGCCAGCCGCCACGAACTGCACGGTCGTTCCGCCTGCGACACTGCTTTCGAGCCAGGCGTCCGACCAGGAAATTTCGATGCGATAGGTCGTTCCGCCGGTCAAGCCGGTGAGCAGGTAAGTGCCATCCGGGTCGGAGGTGGTGGTCGCCGAAGGCGAAGCGGGCAAGTCGTCAGCGTCGAATGCTTTGACCGTGACGCCCGAAGCGCCTTGCTCCTCGTTGTCTTGCGTTGCATTGCCGTTGGCGTCCAAAAAGAGGATGCCGCCGATTTCGGTGTTGTTGACGCAATCAGGATAACCGGGGCCCGTGGGCAGGGTGCAAGGCTCATTGACGTAGAAAATAGCGTCGAAATCGAGGTTGCCACCGTTCGCAGTGGTAACCCGGATGTATTGCACCGCCGCCTCCGACGTGAAGTTTTCATCAAATAAAGTAGTGGCGGAAACCGTGAATGGGCTGCCTGACACCGCCGTGAAAATGACGCCGTCCTCCGACTCTTCCACGTTCACGGAAGGAATGGTGGCGCCCGTTATGTCTTTGCGCCAGCGGATGTTGAGCGTTGCGCCAGCGTCCAGCAAATCAGCCAGTTGCAGCACCATCACGTCGCCGGTTTCCCACAATTGCGCTTCCGTTGCATCGGGTGCGCCGAGCGCATTGTCGGGGCTGGTGACGCCGGTTTGGGAGACCAAAATGGAGGCATTGCCGGAACAAGCCACGTCAAGCGGTGGGCTGAGAGTGGCTGTTTTTGCAGACTTCGCAGCCTTGTTGGTTTTGGTAGGTTCGACCAAGCGGGCGATTTTGGGCGAAGCCTTCTCCGCTTTCTTGCCGGAAAATAATTTCCCGAAACCGCCCCACTCACCTGCAAAGGATTGGGTGAGATTCACCGCCGCAAAAATCAGGAAGCACCCCAGGCTGGCTTTGAAGAGGGTGTCCGAGCCGAGTTGTAATCTTCGTTTCATAGAATGTGGTCACGCTCACCAAATTGCCGCTTGCCTGCAAACCGCAAGGCAGAGCAGCCACTTGAGCAAGACGATTTGCCAAGTATGGACTTGAATTTTTTTGATTGAAAAAGTAAGACAGCCTCAGTCGTTGAAGCCTTCAGGTGAGCGATTGATGCGTGTTCAGGCGGTGGGAATTACGTCGGTAATTTCCCAAAGCAATGCGATGGAGCGGGGGGAAAACAGCAAGAAAATGCAAGGAAAAACCTTGCAAACAGCGGGGGGAAAACTTGATGGGAGGTAAACAAATGAAACTCTGGCGGATGCCGGGGGGAGGAATTTCAATCCGGCAGTCGCCAAAAACAATACCAAGAACCTGCGCAGCTTGTCGGGCGCAGCCTCCGGTGGATTTCATTTGCAGCACGTCTTCAGGTGGAAAAAAGGAAAAAGCACATTTGGAAAACCCTTGCCCAATGGGCAAAAGCGTGGAGAAATCAGGGACGGGGGGACGGAGCGTTTTGGGGTAGCGGCGGCAAAAGTGATGCGGGCAGTTTGCTGTAAAAAACCTTTCGACGGGATTTTTGTGACGCTGGCGAAGGGAAAGAAATGAGATTTTAACGGTTGATGAGGGTTGATAAAATTAATGGGGTTGATGAGTCACCGCATTAACCCCATCAACTTTTATCAACCCTCATCAACCAGATTTCCCTTTCTACTTTTGCCAAAAATCAACAGCACATGAAGCCATTGACCTCGCTCGGCATTTCGGATTTTAGGAACCTCATTGAAGCCAATCGCTACTTCGTGGACAAGAGCCTGCTCATCCGGGACGTGTTTTACGGAGCGGGAACCATCCTGTTCGCCCGCCCCCGCCGCTTCGGCAAGACGCTGAACATGAGCCTGTTGCGGTATTTTTACGACTTGAACGCAGGCGACAATGCGCACTTGTTTCGGGGGCTGGCAATTGAAAAAGAGACGGCGGTGATGGCGAAGCAGGGCAAACATCCGGTCATTTTTCTCAGCCTGAAAGACGTGAAAGGAGCGACATGGGAACTAACCTTCGAAGGCATTTCAGCAGTCATTCATGCGGAAGTCCTGCGATTTGCTTATTTGTTGGAAAGCGAAAAACTGTCTGAACATGAAAAGGCGCAATTCAGCGAATTGATAAACCAACCTGCCAGCCGAATATCGCTCGAACGAAGCCTGAAAACCATTTCTGCCCTGCTCGCCCGCCACCACCAATCCAAAACCGTCAT
>CAZHLB010000719.1:0-3898 GCA_964533005.1 uncultured Saprospiraceae bacterium | reverse complement strand
CCCCTTTCATTTTCCACCTGTCAGCTTTGGAGAAAAATTACCTGCGAAACACCTTGATTTCCGTCCGCCTGTTCATCTGGTGGTCAGGTTCCGGGCAAGGCGTTCCGTTCTCGCATTCATTTACCAGCCAACTTTCCCCGTAGCCTTTTACCTCGATTCGGTGGGCGCTGACGCCGCCCCGAACGAGGTAGCGCATCGCCTCGATTGCTCGCCGTTGCGACAGGCTTTGATTGTAACCATCCTCCGCCCGGCTGTCCGTGTGCGAGCGAAGCTCAACAAAAAGGTCAGGGTGGCGGCGCATCAGGGCAAGCACTTTATCCAATTCAACAGCGGCATCAGGGCGGATGTCGGACTTGTCGAAGTCGTAATAAATGTTCTCCAATTCGATGGTCAGACCTTCCTCCATTGCCCGGTCGAAGGCTTCCGGGTCGTCCAAAAATTCTTCAATCGGGCGCTCCGTGTCGTCCGGATGTGGTTGATAATCACCGCCTTTTGCATCGTTTTGCCAGCCGGGTTTGGCATTCAAGTTTCGGTCGGGTTTGTATGCGGCTACGTCGGGCGTGCCACTTGCGCCAGGGTCGGGAAGGAGTTGGAGGTCTTTTTCAAGCGGCTCGTTGGCGGCTTCGCAATCCATTCCGACGGTGCTTGCGAGGTTGTTGTCCTGCTTAAAATTCGCCTTCGAGCCTTGCACGATGAAGTCGCAATTGCAGGGAATGCAAGCGAATTTGTAGTTGCCTTCGGCGTCCGATTTTACGTGGGTGAGGTCGCCGGTGCAGAGATTCATCAAAGTGACCGTTGCGCCGGGGATGACGTTGCCGTAGCGTTTGTTCAGCACTTTTCCGTTGATAATCAGGCAATTAGCGCCGGAAAGAGGGATGCAAAACTCCCGGTTTTCACCCCCGACCCCTGAAGGGGAGCCACCCTCAGCCAATGTCAGCGTCTCGGTCGCATCCTGGTAGCCTGCCTTTTTTGCCACGAACAGGTATTGCTTCGCCGGGTCGAGTTCCAATTGAAATGCACCGTTGGCGTCGGTCGTGTACGTTTCCGTTTCAGTGTTTTGGCTGGCGAAAGGGTCTCGCCGTTTCAGGCTCAACGTGAACTCACCGTCCACGCCGGTCGGCACCAGCCGCACTACAAAATCGTCCTCGAAACCTTGGTAGCCGCCTTCCGGCAACTGTTCCATCACGTTGATTTTCACGTCTTTAAGCCGCTCGCCCGTGCTGGCGTCGGTGGCGCAAATCGTGAAAAAACGGCTGCCGCCATCCCCGTCTTTTTTATTTGCCTGCGGTTCCGGCAGCGAAAAAGTATAAATGTCGTCCTTGCCTGTGCCGCCGTCCCTGGCACTCGTGAAGTAGCCTTCCGTGCCGGTGAAATTCAAAACGTAGCCAAAATCATCCCTCGGCGAGTTGAACGGAGTGCCCAAATTGGCGGCGGTTCGCCACTGGTTTTCGTCCATTTTTTCGGAGAAAAAAATGTCCAACCCGCCCAAGCCGCCCCAACCGTCGCTGGCAAAATAGAGCGTCCCGTCGTCGTAGCTGAAAGGAAAAACCTCATTCCCAGGCGTGTTGATTTGATTGCCAAGATTGACCGGTGCGCTCCAATTTCCGCTGGAAAAAGTGGAAACATACAAGTCCATGCCGCCCAAACCGCCTTCCCGGTCGCTGGCGAAGTACAGTTTTTGACCATCCGGCGAGAGGCTGGGATGTGCATCGTTGGCGGCTTTGTCGCCCAAATCGAGCGGCTTGGCACTGCTCCAATTCTCTCCGCTTCGGTCGGCGGCGTAGATTTTCAGCTTCAATTCTTCCCTGCCTTTGGTCAGTTGCTTAAGCAAGCTCCAGCCGCCGTTTTTCACGTTGTTCCGGGTGAAAAAAACCTGGTCGCCGCTGCGGCTGAAAGTCAGCGGTCCCTCGTGAAACCTCGTGCCCAGGTCTGCCGCAAAAACTTCCGGCTTGCCCAAACTGCCGTCGCCATTTTCTTTGGCGAAATACAGGTTGGTAAAATCGTCGCCCGTCCAGGCGTCTTTTTCCTTGGTCAATTTTTTCATCGCCCCCTCCGGCTCACGAGTCGAGGCAAAAACGACCCCGTTTTCAAAAAGGGCGGGGCTGAAATCGAGCTTCTCCGAATTGAGCGCCGCCGCATTTTTTACCTCGATGCCTTTTTTGTTGCTGAACTCAGCCTGCCGGTCGAGCGCAGTCGCCAGCCGTTCGCCTCGCTTGTCGCTGCCGCCAGTAGCCTGGTTGTATTTCAGGTAAAATTCTTTGGCTTTGGCGAAGTTGCCGTTCGAGTGGCAGGCTTGTGCGTAGTGCAACAAATTGATCGGGTCTTCGCTGGCGCTGACGACCTGGGCGTACCATCGCTCGGCATTATACGTGTCGTGATTCAGGCGGTAGCCGTGCGCCATGCGCTCCATGCTGGCGAGGTCGAGTTTGCCCTGGCGGTAAAGCTCGATGGCTTCGGTGTAGCCGAGCTTATCGTAGATTTTGTCGGCTTTGGCGTGGTCGTCTTTTTTCTGCGCAAACAGGCTCACGCTCGCCAGGAGAAGTGCAATCAGGAAGGTATTTTTCAGAAAAATCATAGCTGTGGTTTGTCTTGACACATCCAAAAAGAAGTCCAAGTTTATGCGAACGGGAAGTCTGCGAGCCACCTTTCCGAAAGTTTCAAACTTTCGGAAAGGTTAGTTTTATCGAGAGGTTTGCGAGTCACCTTTCCGAAAGTTTCAAACTTTCGGAAAGGTTAGTTTTATCGAGAGGTCTGCGAGCCACCTTTCCGAAAGTTTCAAACCTTCGGAAAGGTTAGTTTTATCGAGAGGTTTGCGAGCCACCTTTCCGAAAGTTTCAAACTTTCGGAAAGGTTAGCCCTCAAAAAAACCTCGGATTCCTCACGCCTTTGCCATCCCGGATAATGCTGTATTCAAGCATAATTTCGTACGTCCCGCCGTTCGTTTGCGCCAATTCCGAGAGCGCATAATCGTAAGCCATCCCCGCCCGCAACCTTTGACTGATTTGATAATTCACCAAAAAATCAATCGCCCCGCCGCCACCCGGCACGAAGCTCGTTCCCCAGCGATAAGTCACCCCAAACCAAAGTTTGTCCTTCAAACCCAAACTCAAATTCAGGTCGGAATTGAGCGGAGCATTCTTCACGAACTTCACTAACCAGGCGGGTCGCAGTTTCACGTTGCGGCTCAGGTCGAAGAGCAAGCCGCCCACCAAATAGTAGTGCGGCGACTCCCCCCCGCTGATATCCGAGAGCAAGCCCTGGTTTTGTTCCCTCAAGCCTTTTTTCAAAAAATATGGAACGGAAACCCCTAAGTACCAGCGCTTTGCCTCGAAATATGCCCCAAAACCCACGTTGAAAATCGGAGTCACTTCGGCGTCTTCGCCGAGGATTGGGTCGCCGTCGTGGATGGTTCGGGAGGCGTCCCAATTGGCGTAAAACCGTTTGAGCGTACCCTGCAAACCCAAGCCCAAGCCGCCGTATTCGGTGTCAATCCGATAGGCATATTGCATGTTGACGAGGCTCGAATTGAAGTAACCGATGTTGTCATTGATGAGCGAAATGCCCACGCCCACCCGCTCCGCAAACAGCGGCGTCTCGAAGCTGAACGCCTGCGTGATGGGGCTTCCTTCCAAACCCACCCACTGTTGGCGGTGGATGAAAGTGAAATGCGGATGCCCGCTGGTGCCCACGTAGCCGGGGTTTATCACGGCTTTTTTGAACATGAATTGGGAGAAAATCACGTCTTGCTGGCTGAATGCAAGCGTGGGCAGGAGCGCCAAAATGAGGTGTAGAAGTATTCTTTTCATTGTTTCGTTGCAACTACTTACCACCTTTCATTTGCCACTTTTTTCTGATTAAATGATTGATGATTACATGATTACATGATTGTTGATGGCAT
>CAZHLB010000718.1:0-3925 GCA_964533005.1 uncultured Saprospiraceae bacterium | reverse complement strand
GTTGTCCCGCACGGTGCAGCGGAAGTGCATGGGTCGGGCGACCGAAGGCAGCACTTCCCAGGGCGGCGTCGAGTTGCCCAAAATGGCTGTCAAATTTGGAAAATACCGGGTCGGCGAAGTGGTCGAAGTGAAGCACCGGAACGAGGGTCCCCCCGTGCTCGAAGCGACCGGCGGCTGCGTGGAAACCTGGTTGTCCATCTGCTCCCAATTGTAAGTCAGGGCGTCGCCGTCGAGGTCAATTCCGGCGGCGGTGAGGAAGAAAGGCGTTGATTTTGGAATGTTGTAGGAAGCCTGCGTGACCGTAACGCTGGGTGCATTGTTGCCGGTGACGGTGCTGGTGGCGCAAGTGTTTCCACCGCCGAAAACCATGTGTCCGGCAATCTCGTCGAGGCTGATTGCGTGGTAGTTGTCAATGCTGTGAAGCTCCACGTTGGGGTCGCAAACGCCAGCATAACCCATGATGGTGACGCCGCTGCCGGTCTCCATGGCGGTGTCGTCGCTGCGGTTGCAATCGCTGTTTTGGGTGTGGCTGCCGCCGAATTGATGTCCCATTTCATGCGCCACGTAGTCCACCCAAAACGGGTCGCCGGTCGGGCTGCCCAAGCCGGTGACGCCGCCCGCTTTGATGCCATTGTTGCAAACGGCATTCAAATAAGCGACCCCGCCGCCGCCCGTGCTGAACACGTGCCCGATGTCGTAGTTGGCGCTGCCGATGATGTTGTCGCAAGTGGTTTGGTTCTGCCCGAGCATCGTGCCGCCGTCGTTGTTGGTGTATGGGTCGCTGCCGGCGTTGAGGTAAATCAGCAGGTCGGTGTTGGCGACCAGAACGAGGGTGATGGCAAGCTCCCGCTCGTAAATCCCGTTCAGGCGAACCATGCTTTCGACGAATTCCGCCATCACGAGGGGCTTCGTGCCGCCGTGAAATGCAGCGTACTCGCCCGTGCAAGCAAGCGCCAAAGCGTAGGTGCGCAGCTTGCAGTCGCCAACTAAAGATTTCGAATTTGAGATTTCGGATTTCGGATTTGAGGCATCCGCAAGATGCTCGACTTGGCAGGTGAACTCGTTGGCGTGGGGATTTGGATAGTCTTTTTTGAAATAACTTAGGTAGTGTTCTGTGTCGCCTTCGGCGTAAGCGTCAATGAAAACGGGGCTGTGATTTGCCGAATAAATCACGGCGTGGAAGCCTTTTTGGGTCACGCCGCAGCGCAGATAGGCGGTTGCGTCGGCTCGGCTCCAACCTGCGTAGGTGCGCATTTCGGGGTATTTCGCAGCCAAAACCGGCTCCATCACGGGCGCTTCCACGACTTGAAAATCCTGAAAACTGCCGTCGGGCATCAGGGTCAGGGTCGGTTGCACCTGGCTTGCCGCCTCGGTGAAGCGGAGTGGGGCAGGGGAGAGGGCATTTTTAATCGCTTGAAAATCAAGCGACAAAGTGCGGTATTGGTCGGGCTGGATGTGGCGAACGGCATCTTGGTGGGCGAAGGAGCTTTCCGAAACGTCATTCCAAAAATTCGTCTGGCTGAAAAGCAGGCAGGTAGAAAGCGACAGCAAGGCGGTCGCCAGTAGTCTTGTGAAATAGTCAATGCGCATGGCGTGATTCAGTTTGAGAGTGGAAAATGGACAACCTCGGCGGGAGGGTCGAGGTGGTCGGGAATTAGACGGGGCAAAAGTAGGCAGATTTGGCAAGGGCAATCGTCGGACGGAGGTCAAGAATGGGAGGTGGCAGAGGCGATTTTTTTGGGGACAGGAATTGTACCTTGCATTCAAAATTCATCACCAATCCTTGCAAGAACTATGCGGAGACTCGATTTAGACACATTGAACGAAGGCATTCCGGTCATTTCGGTAGCCGTCGGCTCATTTTTAGCAGAAGCAGCCAAGGTTTGCCTGGTTGCACAAGGACATCAACCCGGCGTAAAATTGAAGGTCGAAGGAGATTTTACGGCTGAGTTTGAAATTCATTGGTCAGGAGAACCGGATGAAATTATCCGCAGAAGCTGGACTGATTTAAGGGATGCCGCAGAGTTTGGCGCAGTTGCCATTGCAATTTTGGCAATGTTCGAGCTGACAAAATACAACTTTGCCGAACGGGTCACTCAAGGTTTCGGCTTCGATTATTGGTTGGCATTTTTTGAACGAGATGAATGGAAATACGCTGAAACAAAAAAGGATGCAAAATTGGAAGTCTCCGGCATCTTGAAATCAAGCCAGCACAATACCCTCAGCATGAGAGTTTACAAGAAATCGCAACAAATTCTGACGTCCCAAGCCCAAGGAGAAAAACTTTTTGTTGCCGTAGTTGAATTTGGGACGCCAGTAATAAAAATCATTAAGCCATGAATCCGATAACAGAACTTCATCACAAAGCCATGGAATTTGGCGATGCCGCCATGATTGCAAAGGCGAAAGGCACGGGCAGCCCTGATTTCGTAAGAGAACTGTACAAGAAAGCTTACGAAATTGAAAAAGAGGCAGTGTTGAAAATGCCGAAAGGTTCGGAAATTCCGGTACCTCGCACTTCGCTCATCCGTGGCGCTGCCGCTCTTGCATATCATGCAGGTTTGTTCCAGGAAGCCGAAAAAATGATTGCCCTCTGCCTGGCTGAAGACCCGCCGGAAAGCGAGGTGGAAAAACTGAACGACATCAAAAAACGGATGGAAGAAGAAAAGCCCGCCGTCAAATCAACTAACGGTCACCTGCAAATCAAAGGCGTCCTCAAGCAAGCCAATTCCTTGGAAAATGAAATCACCGTGCATGAAATGGGCAAGCAAAAACTCTATTCCATTCTCGTTCCCGCCAAGCAACTTTCCGACATCGTGAAAAAATACTGGCAAGACGAAGTTAACATCGAAGCCAGCTCGACGCCGAACGGGGTGTTTGTTTTGGAGAAAATCAGCAAAGCGGCTTGATAGCAAGTAAAAAGTAAAAAGGCAAGAGGCAAAAGTGAAGTCAAAAGTGAAAAGGCAAAAGCGGGTGGCGGCGTCTCCTACTTTTGCCTTTTTACTTTTTACTTTTTACTTCCACTCATGGAAAATTCCACCCTCATTTTCGGTCGCCACCCCGTCGTGGACGCCATCCAATCCGGCGCTCCGCTCGACCGGGTCTATCTGCAACAAGGTACCCGGGGCGATTTTGAAAAAGAGCTCCGCCACCTCTGCCGGGAGCACGACATCCCTCTGCAATACGTGCCCAAAGAGCGCCTCTCGAAGATGGTCAAAGGCAATCACCAAGGCATCGTTGCCTACCTGTCGCTGCTGACCTACCACCGGCTGGAGAGCCTCGTCCCCTTCCTATTTGAGACCTCCGAAACCCCGCCGCTCCTGCTCCTGCTCGACGGCGTGACCGACGTGCGGAACTTCGGCGCCATCGCCCGCTCGGCGGAAGTTTGCGGGGCACACGCATTGGTCGTACCCAAATCCGGCAGCGCCCTCATCAATGCCGATGCCCTGAAAACCAGCGCAGGTGCGCTGACGAGAATTCCGGTTTGCCGGGAAAACAGCCTCGTGGCGGCGGTGGAATACTTGCAAAACGCTGGCGTCCAGGTTTTTGCCAGCGACTTGCAGGCGGAGAAACTCATTTTTGAATTGGACTTCACCGTGCCGACGGCGCTCGTCATTGGTTCGGAAGACGAGGGTGTGCAGGAAGCGATTTTGCGGCGGGTGACGGAGCGGTTTAAGATTCCGCAGGCGGGGGAGACCGATTCGTTCAATGTTTCGGTGGCGGCGGGGATTATGTTGTATGAGGCGGTTCGGCAGCGGAGTAAGTAGTCGTTTGCGCCACTTGCGCCTTTTGCGTTGAAAATCGCCGCCTTCAAAAAATACTTTTGCCCCATGAACTACTCCATCCGCCAAATTGCAGCCATCGTCGAAGGCACATTTTTGTCGCCCGGCTCAAACGTCGGCAGGGTTCAAAACCCTGCCGACGT
>CAZHLB010000717.1:0-3926 GCA_964533005.1 uncultured Saprospiraceae bacterium | reverse complement strand
CACCGCTTCCAAAACAACAGCGGGCAGTTGGGTTGCCAACTCGGACGCCCGGCTGAAAAAAAATATCTCTCCGCTCGACAGCCGGGAAATGCTCCAAAAACTGCTTGTCCTGCAAGGCATCACCTACGAATGGAAGGACGATAAAACCGGCTCGAAACGACCCGAAGGCATTCAATTCGGTTTCACGGCGCAGAATATACAAACTGTGTTCCCGACACTGGTAGAGGAAGATAAATTGGGTTATCTGCAAACGGCTTATGGGACCTATGATGCGATGATGGTGGAGGCGATACGGGCGTTGAATGAAGAGAATGAAACATTGAAGGCAAAGGTGGAAATATTGACTTCCCAGCTTGACAAAATCACCGCCGCCCTGCAAGGCGTTGGCATCACCGTCGAAAAATAGGGCTCGGAAGTTCAGCTGGTCGGGGAGTATTATTGATACTTGAATTGAGTGGAGAATGTTGAGGAGGTTTAGAGGGTTGAGAAGGTTTTGATGATTTTGAACCAAATCATCTAAACCTCCTCAACCTTCCCCGGCTGGCGCTGGAGACCTGATTTACCTGACCAGCAAAACAGCAGCACTGATACTTGTCCCATCCTCACCTATCAACCGGGCATAATAAATACCCGATTGGAGGTTTTCTGCTTCAAAATTAACTGCATAAGGAGTATTCTTGAGAATAGAACCCTCAAACAGGTTGGCGACCTGCTGCCCGTTAACGTCAAGGACAATCAACCGAGCATTTGTAGCAATTGCCGCTGAAAAAATGACGACTGCCGTTGAATTGAACGGGTTAGGCTTTATCGAAAGAGCGTAGGAATCTGCCATTTGAAATTGGCTATTACCGCTAACATTTCCGGTTGCCTCTCCTCTGTCCGCAACGGAACCATTCACCAGGGCTGAATAGGTCGAACAGGTTGCATCGCAATGTCCCAGGCAATCATCGTGTCCATTGAGATGGGTAGCCACGGCGTTCGAGCTGATACAGAGAGATTGTTCATTGGGTGGATTACCGGGAGGGCGATGGCATACCCATACCTTCGGGTTTCTACCATCTGTACAGAGCGGGTTAATCACATTCACATCCACCGTATTCGTCTCGGTGCATCCATGTATATCCGTTATGGTTACCACGAACGTATAGGTAGCACAGGCTTCCGTTTGGAATCCGGCACAGAAGGTAGGCGAAGCAGTATTGGTATTGGTAAAGTAACCGGCTGGCACTTCTGCCGGTGCGTCCCATTCGTAGGTATAAGGTGCATGCCCGCCGGAGCCTGTTGCGTGCAAGGTGACACAAGTTGGTCCCCCACCATATCCCAAGACGATATTAGCACCTGTCCCACTGGCGCATGTTTCCAGCGAACTGGTAGCGAGCGGGTCAATATCAACAACGAGGTCGGGGTCACGTGTCACTTCGAAAGTACACTCGACAGTATTGCCACAGTCGTCAGTGGCGGTAACCGTTACGACGGTCGTGGTACCTTTTGGAAAAACAGAACCGGAGGGCGGAACGGATACGACGGTTACGCCACCACACACATCACTGGTAACAGGCGTCCAGGAAGCAGTTTCGACGCATTCCGGCAGGTGAATATCATCGGGGCAAGTTAGCGACGGGTCGGTTGTGTCTTCGATGGTAAAGGTTGCCGTTGTTGAAACGGAATTACCCGTTGTAGCCGTGAACGTGAAGGTCACCTCCTCGGAGCCAGTAGCACCGCATCTGTCGGAAAGTCCGTCACTATTATTTGACCAGCTTCCACCACAGGCGTCTGCGGCTGTGGCGCCGCCATTGGAATTCAACCAGTTGTTGAAGTCAGCAACGTTGCCGCTGCCGTCACATTCCACGGTCATGTCGCTGGCAGGATTGGTAAGAGTCGGGGGGGCAACAATCGTCAGGTAGTCACGTTCGTCATCCCGGAACATCTCCATTCTTGCTAATTGTTCGGAGGAAAAGACGTCCCGGCATCGCTTGTCGGCGTATGACATGATATTGTCAATGGCAGGGCTATAAGCAATATCACATTCATCCGTGCCGGTTCCGGTGTATCCACAGTCGGGGAAACTATTGGCGGTAGAGCTTAGGTTCGGGTCGGCAGGGGTATCGCAAAGCAGGTCACCATCTTCATCGCAATCCGCATCGCAGTCTTCAATGTCAGTGCGGGTCACACTCTCCTCTCCCAGAGCGGTCTCATGCGTGTGGTATAACCCAAAATAGTGACCCAGTTCATGCACTATTGTGCTATTGTTGTCTGCACAACTGTTTGCAATGACGATATAATCCACCGGCAGATTCCAGGGGAACCTCGCCCAGCCGCAGGCTTCATCCGGATCGCTTACAAAGTACATATTGATGACATCGGCAACGTTGAAATCTGCCGACATCTGATCTCCGGCAACATCGGGATCTTCACTACCATCGCCCAGTATGAAATACTCCGTGCTGTTGTGGTACTGTTCCGGGCCGCACTCCACAAACTCGATATCAATGGCTGCGAAGTACGGATTGACGAAATTCTCGAACTCGTCCCGAATATCGTCCACATCTACGCCACCGGTGCCATCGTCCATCCGAATGATATGGAACTGAATCGCATATTGCTGAATGACCGCCCGCTTACCTCCGCCACTCAGGTAATACTCCAGGCGTTTTTGGAAGGCGGCACGGTCAACATTGTTCTCGTACTCAATCTCCGCTTGTCCGGCAATTGACCTGCACTCATTTACGATTTGGGGAGTTGTTTTTTGAGCCCAGGATGTGCTGGCAAAAAAGCAGCAAAGGGCAACCATGAGTAAAAAATATTTTGTTTTCATACGACTTGGGAATTATAATGGATGCAAGCCTCAACATGGAGGATTGGTCCATTTGTGAAACAATAGATTACTCAGGAAAATGGGTGCTGAGGAAAGAGCCAAATCGCAGAGTCAGCAAAAGGTGCAGCGGAAAGAGTCAGGAAGGAGCGTCGGAAAAAGGTGCAGAGGAAAGAGTCAGAAATGGAGCGTTGGAAAAAAGGTGCAGAGGAAAGAGTCAGATAGGAGCGTCAAAAAAAAGAAGATGTGGAAAGCGTCAAAAAGGTTCAAATGGCTGAGTGAAAATTCAGCCTTGGTTCTAAAGCACAAGTTACCTTGTGCAATGCGAAAAAGTCCTGAATTCCAAAACGAGACTTGCCTACCTGCTTACAGAAATCATCTGAAATTAAACCTGACCAGCGGGCTAATTATGGACACAAATTCATGATTGTTTCCGTGATAATCTAACCGAATATAGCCAGCTTCCAGGCGGAAGCCTATTTTAATTCTCCTCAACCCAATGGTTGGTTTTAAATATGCCCCCAAAAAACGGTCAAACGTAATGTAATCAATATCATAACCCGAACGGTTAAAAATTGCCCAGCGAAAGCCGCCTTCCGTTTCAATCCATTGAAAATAAGGCTTCCATCTGGCGAAAAAATGGAGAAAAATTAACTGGTTTATATCGTTCACCCTTGCCTCGCTTTTGTCTTTTGACCAGATGGTATTTTCCTGGGAAGTTTTCTTTCCACCTGCAATTACCCAATCAAATCTACTGGGTAGCAAGCCGAACTCGCCACCTAAATATAGCCCATCGGTAATTCTTCCCGCATAATGCCCGGACGTGCCAATGCCTGAAAAATCAATGCCCCAGAGATTATCCGGGATAGGTTCTTCCTCTATTATTATCGCATTATTTTCTGCTTTTGATGGCATATTTAATGCGACATATTGAGCTATATTTTCCTGGGCATTTGCTATAAATGAAAATGCGATAAATGCGAGTATTAAAAGTCGTTTCATACTATAATTAATTTTTAGTGGCTGCCTCCAAGTCTGGCTGAGTCGCTTTTGTCATCCTCGAAGAGGAACCGTCCTGTCACATGCGTGTCGCTTGGACGGTTCCTCTTCGAGG
>CAZHLB010000716.1:0-3935 GCA_964533005.1 uncultured Saprospiraceae bacterium | reverse complement strand
GCGACTTGGAGACGCAGGGAGCCAGACGTGCTAAACAGTTACTTTTTTTCAATGAAAACGTGCCCCTGATTGTCCCGTAAGAACAGCCAGAACTCACGCTGAAATTAGGATTGACTCAAGTCTAAAGTCTATTGTCCCAAGCCAATTTGAGTAGCATAAGTCTGGTTGTCCCAGAACAAATGTTCCTCCGTCATCACGCCGTTTTCCCAGATTCCAATGGTTGCCATCGGCATCTTGAAAGCCTTGCCGGTCGGTTGGATAAACTTGCCGTTTCCAATCGGCATCGGCTTCGTAAAAGTGCCCTCGAAGACGCCCGTCACCGCCGTGTAATTGCCTGAACCAAAGCGGATTGGGTGCTCTTTGATTCTCGTGTCCGGCGCATGGATGAAGAGCTTTTTCAAGTCTTCGATATGCACGTCGAGTCCCTCGGTCGAATGTCCGTCGGGCCAATAAACCTTGATGTTTTGGGCGTGGCTCTCGTGGAAGCGAGCCCATTGCTGGTTGCTAAAAACCGTGAAGTCGAGGGTGTCGAACTCTGCGAGGTTTTGGGCAATGGTTTCGTTGCTTGACGTGAGTTGGGCGATTTGCGCTCTGAGCGAATCAATTTCCGCCTGGCTTGCCGATGCCTGCCCGCCGCCGGAGCAACTGGTAAAAGTGGCGATTGCAGCGACCGAAAAAAGTGCCGCAAAAGCAAGGGGGAGAATGGATGACCTTTTCATTTTTACTGCTTTATGAATGTGATTGGTGATTGTGGTTTTGATGATGCAAAGGTCAGCCCGTGGCGCAGGCGCAGGGTATCAGATTTCGGAAAAAGGATTGTAAAATCAGGAAACCAACCGCCGCATCTCCTCCCGAAACTCCGTCGGCGTCTGCCCGGACTTCTTTTTGAAGACGTTGGTGAAGTAGGCTTTTTCCTGGTAGCCTAACTCGAAGCCGATTTCGGCGACGGTCATATCGGTGGTGGTGAGCAAGTTTTTGGCTTCGATGAGCTTGCGAGTCTCGATGATTTCGGAGACGCTTTTTTGCAGGATATGCTGACAAACCAGGTTGAGATTGCGGGCGGACATGAACAGCTTTTCCGCATAATATTCCACGCCCAGCGGTCGGCGGAAATTCTCCTCCAGGATTGCCAGGAAGTTTTTGAAAGTGGTGTTTTGCGTGGTATGCCAGCCCTTTTCTTCCGGGTCGTTTTTTCTTCTTTCCGATTCAATCATGGTAAACATGGCGCTCAACAAGTGCCGCACAACGGCTAAATCAGGTGCAGTTTGTCGCATTTCTCCATCCATCATTTCACAAAGCGTAACCAGGCGGTCGAAACAAGCGCCCGGCTGCATCGCAATATTGGCGTGGTCATGATAGTAGGAATAGAGTTGAAAAGTCGTTTCAGGGATGAATTCGCTTTTGAAGCGCAGCACCCACATTTTGCACCTGTCGTCCTTTACGCCCGGCACGACCCGGTGCGTTTTTCCTTTCGTGACGAAACTGGCGAAAGGAGCCTCGATGGCAGTGGTTTTAAAATCAATGAAATGCTCGAGTTGCCCTTCGATGCCGATGATAAGCTCCTCGAAATCATGCTGGTGGGGCTGGTCGGGAGCGGCGGCGATTTTGGCTGCTTCTGCTTCGTCGAGGGGGAATATTTGGAAGAGTTGATTCATGGATGCCGAAAAGGAATAGTTGTGTTCTTGGAGGATTTTGAAGCTCCTGCCAGTTTTGGGTGAAAGGTAATACGAACTGCGATTTCACAAAAAGCCGATGTGTGAGCCTCCCCCAATAATAAGAATGCCTTTGACGAGCCCTCGTCAAAGACATTCAAAATTGGATATTTAAATCTGGAGATAGGCGGGAGATGCTGCTCCGGTGGTTTGCCACAATCATGTAGCCTGGCGGTTAATTCTAAAAGCTGCTGGTTGACATGACCACTTCCGAACCCGAATATTGGACGCTTGCGTCGTCTTCGGCAGTGATGAATATCTTGGTGGGCTTAATCGAAGATATCGTCTCAAAAGAAGCCTTCAATTTATTTGAAAACATGCCTGACGAGCTATCTATCTTCCCAATATTTTTCGTCATTACGTCCGTTACCATCCAAACCACATAAGTTTCTCTTGCGGGATTTAGCCTTTTGACTTCGGCTAAATTCAACAACTCTATTTGAATGACGTAATTCATGTTTTTGTCTTTCTTCACCTTCACGGTGCCTCGAGCTGCCGGAACAACCGATGATGTTAAAAAACTTATTTTTTTGGTGCAGGAGACGAATGAAAATAGCATCACTATTGCCAGGATGCCTAAAAAGATATTCGGTGTTCTGGCGGTTAAAATCGTTGCTTTCATTTTAGCTTATTAAAGCCATGGCACCGGAAAAATCATTAAGTTTTTTGCCTGATGATTTTTAAACCTCGCAATGACTGGCTGTTTTACAATGGTTTTTTGGGTTTATTTTTTGACTGGCATTCATTCATACCCGCTTTTTATCACGGTCAGAATCATCTTGAAGCGCCCGTTTGATTTTACAAAATTGGGCGCATGAGCAGGTATTACGATGGACTGCCCCGTCTCTAAGTAATTGGATTCCCCGCTAATTACGATTTCCGCCTTGCCGTCAATGATTTGAGCAAAAGTGTCGAAGGGTGTAGTTTTCTCTGTCAACCCTTCGCCACTGTCAAATGACATCACGCTGATGTTCCCCGTTGACTTTTTTAGAATAGTCTTAATGACCACTGAATTGGGTAAATATTCAATTATTTCCACGGTGATATGTGATTTTGACTTTTCTATTTCGGCGGTATGCATGATTTTGATTTTTCCTCACGTGGCCTATGTTCGAAGCTCCTGCGATACCTTTTTATCACTCCTGCCACACCTTCAAAAAGGGAGCGGAAAAAGCGGCTCTGCCATGCGGCTTTGCATTCAAGGTTTGCGGTTGTCCCCTGCTTTGACGTCAGTTTTTGTGGCGAAAACATTGAGGGCGGGGTCTTTGTCTTGCCCTTTTCCGCCTTCTGATTTGTAAGCGGATAAGACTTTCACTTTGCCAGAAGATTTGCCCCCCGGGGCTTTCTTTTGGTCTTTTCTTCCTTTGTCCTTGCTCATTTTATCTGATTTTAAATTGTGAAAACATTTTCACCACTGCAAAAGTAAGTCTCTTGATTTCCGAAATTCTTACACAATTCCAGAAAAGAATTACATCATTCACACATTTCAGCGGGGAAATAATTTTTCCTAAAAAAAGACAGGGAAAAAGACAGCCCTTTTATTTCGAGTCAAAAGACAAGTTAATCCACCTGAAAACCAAATAGTTGTGGGAAAATCAATTTTCCAGGTTCCGCAATTTTTCACTCAGGCATAGCTGACATGCTTGCCATAATTTCCATGAATTGCCTCTTTCAAATGTTTGCGGGCGAAAAAGATGCGGCTTTTTACAGTGCCGATGGGAATATCAAGCTGTTCGGCAATTTCCTTGTATTCGAAGCCCTTGAAAAACATTTCAAAAGGCACACGGTTGCCGTCGCAAATGCGGTCTAGTATATTCCGCAATTCTTTCATCATAATTATCGTGGACTCCAGGTTTCTGACGGGATGTTGTATTGCCGCCATCATATTTTCTTCAAGTGGCTGCTCCACTTTATTGCGGGTGCGCTTCTTGCGGTAGTCGTTGATAAAACAATTGCGCATGATGGTGGTCACCCAGGCTTTGAAATTGGTGCCTTCCATGAAATTGCCACGACTGGCATAAGCTCTCATCAATGTTTCCTGCATCAAGTCTTTTGCGTTTTCCTTACTTCCTGTCAAACGCATGGCAAAACCCAAAAGCAGGCTTTCTAAGCGGGCTACCTGGCTGTTGAAATTCGATGTTGTCATGTCCATTGTGTCTCGATTTAAATTTTTGTAACTGTTCAGGAGAAGGAAAGAGCTACAGGTTTATTCGACAAAATATC
>CAZHLB010000715.1:0-3936 GCA_964533005.1 uncultured Saprospiraceae bacterium | reverse complement strand
ACATGCCGTTCCTACGGAACGAGAGTGCAGGGTCGGGCACGTTGCTACAAACATGCCGTCCCTCTGGGACGATAGGGTCACACCGGTTTCATTGAATTATACGTCTGATTTTCACCTGCTTTACGAATACGAAATCACCGTCCTCGACGAGCAAGACATGCCCCTGCCCGGCGTCAGCGTCTTCACCGACGACCTGAAAAAAGTAGCCACCGCCACCGACGAAAACGGCAAGGCGATGCTCAAAGACCTCGAATACCGGGAGGTGGTGAACTTCACTTTCGTGGGCTACGAATCGCTGCGAATTCCGTTTTTCGAAATCCGGCGGCGCAACGGCATCGTGCGCATGGCGAGGGCATCGGTAAAACTCGCCGAGGTCGTCGTCATCGGCAGGCGGGACGACTCGCCGGAGCAGGTGCCTTATACTTTTGAAAAAATCGGCAAGGCAGAAATCGCCTTCACCGAGTCGCAAACCACGGCGGATGCGCTTTGGAACAACGCCGGAATTTTTGTCCAAAAAACCCAAATGGGCGGCGGCAGCCCCGTTTTGAGAGGCTTCGAGGCGAACCGGGTGCTGCTCGTCGTGGACGGCGTTCGCATGAACAATGCGGTTTACCGCAGCGGTCACCTGCAAAATTCCATCACCATTGACAATGCCATGCTGGAGCAAACGGAGGTGATTTTGGGCCCCGGCTCGTTGCTTTACGGCAGCGATGCGCTCGGCGGCGTCATTCATTTTCGCTCGAAAGAGCCTCGCCTCAGTTTGGTGGACGTACCGGGCAGCTACGTGATGGACGGCAATTTGTACGCTCGTTATTCCAGTGCCAACCAGGAAAAATCCATCCATGCCGACCTGACTTACGGCAGGCGAAAATGGGCGTCGCTGACCAGCCTGACTTTCACGGATTACAACGATTTGCGCACTGGGAACAGGCGACCTGTTGGCTACGAGGACTTTGGCAAGCGCCTCTATTTCGTGCGCCGGGTCGGCAATAACGACCAGGTGATTGAAAACACCTTGCTAAACAACGACGGCTCCGAGTCGCCGAACTACAACGTGCTAATCGGAACCGCCTACTCGCAGCTTGATTTTTTGCAAAAGGTCAAATTTCAACCTTCGAAAAATTTCTACGCCATCCTGAATTTTCAGCAATCCACCAGCACCGACGTGCCTCGCTACGACTACCTGACCGAACTCACCGACCCTGCCGACCCGACCAGTTTTCGCTACGCAGAATGGTTTTATGGGCCCCAGCGGCGGCTGATGTCTTCGCTAAAAATGAGGTTTTCCAAGCACACCAAATTGTACGACCGGGCGACCGTCATCGGCTCGTTTCAGCGGGTGCATGAAAACCGTTTGCAGCGCAGGCTGCACAAAAGCCAGCGCATTTTTCAGTTGGAAAACGTGCTCGTCGGCTCGCTCACGGCTGATTTTGACAAGAACATTGGCGAGCCGGGGCGGCAACGGTTCATGTATGGTTTGGACGGCAATCACAACTACGTTTATTCCGAGTCGGGCAGGGTGAAGATTTCCGACGAGTCGCTGACCAAAAATGCGCTCTCCCGCTACCCTGCCTTCAACAACGTGACCACCCTCGCAGCCTACGCCAATTACCAGTGGAACACCGCCGACACGAGCCTCACGCTGAATGCCGGTTTTCGCTACACCCACGCCCGGCTGCACTCCAAATATTCGGCAGACAGCACCTTCACGTGGCCCCCAAATTACATTGACCCGGGCGTTGGTTCCACGCATGGTGACCTCACCTGGTCGCTCGGCGGCACATGGCGCTCGAAGGGCGGAACGGAGTTTAAAGCATTGGCTTCCAAGGCTTTCCGCTCGCCGAACATTGACGATTATTCGCAACTCCGCCCCCGCAACGGCTTCATTTCCATCCCCAATCCAGATCTCCAGCCGGAGCGCTCGTACAATGGTGAGCTTGGGTTGGCGCAGGAATTTGGCAGGCTGAAAAATGGCAAAGGAATCCAAATGCGCCTCGATGTGTCGGCTTACTACACTCTCGTTCAAGGCTTGATGACCCGCCGTGCTTTTTCGCTTCCCGACGGCTCGAATTTGGTGAAAGTGGATGGCGAGTGGTACGAAACCCGGGCAAACGTGAACGCCAAAAAAGGCATTATCTACGGCTGGTCGGGCGAAGTGCAGGCGAGGCTGGGCAGCCATTGGGAACTGCGCTCGAACCTGAATTTTGTGCAAGGCAACTCGCTTTTCGAGGTCAAAGACGACCAGGGGCTGGTGGTTTTTGACACCCTGGCGCCGCTCGACCATATCCCCCCGGTGCATGGTTTTACGAGCCTGACTTTCCAAACCAAAAAGCTGAAATTCTCCGCCACCGCTCGCTATCAAGGCAAAAAAACCATTGAAAAATATGGCGTCTCCGACGTTTCGCTCGACGCAAACGGCGACCCGGTGCTCGGACGCAGCGGCACGGAAGACAACATCGAATATTCCTACAGCCGCCTCGACGAGAGCGGCAAAGTCACTTACGACGGCACACTCGCCTGGACGACCTGGAACTTCAACGCTTCCTGGAAACTGACAAAATGGTACTCCGTGAACTTTGCGGTGGAAAACATCGCCGACTTGCATTATCGCCCTTTCGCATCGGGCGTCAGTGCTGCCGGGCGGAATTTCATCGTGTCGTTCCGGGTCAATCTGAGCAAGTAAATTGAACTAGGATGACTGGGATAGCGAAGGATTTTTATGATGGCGACAGCGACGTCACCATCCTAAAAATCCTTCGCTATCCCGGTCATCCTAGTTCAAAATCATCAAAGACATGAAGAAACTCCTTTTTCTACTCCTGCCCTTCGCCCTGTTTTCCTGCGAGCAGGAGGGCTACGTTTTGGGCCCCTCCGCCAACGTCAACCTGAACATCAATGCCGTTTGGGACACCCTCCCGCTCGTGCTTGGGCAGCCGCTTCCGTATTCGGAGGAGCAAAAAATACAGCTTGGCGAGTTCAATTTTTTCATTTCCAACGTGACGCTGCTCGAAGAAGAAACGGCGGATGAGTTGGATTTCCTGGAAGTCGGGCTTGCCGATTTTGCTGGAAACACAAGCTCGGCGGCGGTGCAGCCAGCCCGGTTCAGTGTGCGGGACGTGCCGGCGGTGAGCTACAAAGGCATCCGCCTGAGCATTGGCGTTCCTTCCAATTTGAACAAAGCTTCGGCTGGGAATTTCGGCGCGGGGCATCCGCTCAAAGCAGCTTTCGATTCGCATTTTTGGGCGGCGGGCAAGAGCTTCTTTTTCATGAAAATGGCAGGCGTCTATGACAAAAACTTAGACGGCACTTTTGGCGGGCTGCCGGAAGACCATCCTTTCGAGCTGTTTCCTGCGAAAAACGCCAACTTCATCACGCTGACCCTGACCAAGCATTTTTCGCCGCAAGACGGCGAGCCGCTCGACCTGAATTTGACGCTGGACGTGAAGAAACTTTTCCAGCAAAGCAGTGCGCAACTCCACCTGTCCGACCCGGCGAACTTGTCAACTTACAATCCTGAGAATGCTGCGCTGTCAGCGCTTTTGATGGATAATTTTCAGCGGGCGCTGAGTTGGGAGTAACAATTGGAGCGAGATGATTTTAAGGCTCTGACATTTCTTGTGGGACGCGAGGAGGATGGGAACGCGGATAAGGCGGATTGGGCGAGAGTGTTTAGAAAAGTGTGTCAGAGTTGAAAAAGCAAAAACTTTCAACTTTGAAACATGGAAACAACAGCCATTCTCGCTATTAGAAAAAGACATAATCTCAAAGGAGAGTTTGCCAGGATTTTCAAGCATTTTGAGCCAAAAACAGACGATTTTCAGCAAAAACACCTAGTATTAAACTCCTGGCATTGTAGATTTTTCTAATAGCGAGAATAGCTGTGGAAACAAAGAGAAAGAAAAAAGACGAGCCATTTGATTAGCAAAGCTTCGAAAG
>CAZHLB010000714.1:0-3940 GCA_964533005.1 uncultured Saprospiraceae bacterium | reverse complement strand
AAAAAGGGGGCCACTGAGCGACACGTGAATCAACTTCTGCTTTACTTTTTGTTCCATTCGTAAACCAACTGAAAATACGCCAACCTGCCCACTTTCGGGCCCCCGTAAGTTTCATAGTGCCGGTTGTCGAGCAAGTTGGAAGCGCCGATTTTGAAAGTGGTGTTCAGTTTGTCTGATTTCACATTGATTTGAGCGTCGAGCAAACCATAGTTTGCAATCTCGCCGGTGAACTGCGGCGACCCCTCGAACAGGAATCCCTGCACCCATTTGTAGTTCATGTTAAAGCCAATTTTCCTGACCCGGAATCCGCCCAGGTTGATGGGGATGTCCCTGCCGGAAAAGCCAAAATTGTACTTGTGTTTCGGCGTATTGAATGCAGGGACGATGTCGTCGTCGGTCTTGGTATTCAGGACGTTGTAATTGTAATTGCCTGCCAGTTGAAAGTAGTCTCCGAAATAATAATTCAAGCCGATAGCCACGCCTTGCGAGGTGATTCGCTCGTCCGAATTGGCGGCATAGCGGTAGGCGGTGACCGTTTTTGGCAGGCTTGAATTGGGTTGAAACTCGATGTCCAGCCCGATTTTGTAGCCCAGAAAATCATTGTACAAATTGAAATAGTAGCCCGCATCCACGTAAAGGCTGTTGAATAAAGTGGTGCGATAGCCTGCCTCGAAAGTCTTTACTTTTTCAGGTTGAATCGGAGCGATATCGAAATATGCCAGCTTGGTCACGTCGAGATTGCTGCTCAGATAATCGCCGAAAGACTCAATGGTGGCAAGGTGTTCCGCTCCTTCGAGGTTGCCCGCCAGGATTGCTCTGCCGACTTTCAGGAAAAGATATTGGTCGCTCAAAGTCGGGTTGCGGAGGGCGGAAGAAAAGGAGAGCCGCAAGAAGTTGTTCGCCTTTGGCTTGAAAACGATCGAAGCCGCAGGCGTAGAAATCCAATTGAAATTTTCGTTTTTATCCACCCGCACCGTTGCGCTCAGTCGCAGCCGGTCGTCCATGAAAGTTTTTTCCGTGCCGGTGTAAAAGCCAAATTCATGATTGCGGATTTTGATGCCAGCCGTATCGTAGAAAATAGTACCGTCGGATTTTGGCGTGTAAAGCCGGAAGCTGCCGCCGACCGTGATGTGCTCGAGAAAAGTTGGTTTGAACTTGTATTCGCCTTGCGCATGATAAAGCGCAGACTTGTCGTAAAACCGGGTGCCGCCTTCTTCCAGGTTGGATTTGGCGGAAGTAATGCGTTTGAATTCATCCTCGAAACGTTGCGTTCCCGGTGCAAAAAAATCAGACGTGCCTTCCTCGAAGGGGTTGATGAGATTCGCCCAAGCTGCCGCTTCCGAGTGCCAGGCGGTGAGTGAGTCCACATTGTCCACCAACCAGTTTTCAGCATAATTCAGCATTTCCTGCCCAAAAAGCGTGTCGGTTGCAGCACCTTGACCGTCCCGCAAAATGCCGTAAGGCTGCAACGTTCCAGTGCCGGGGTCGAAAAAAAAGAAGATGTCAGGATAGCCGCTTTCGACCAGCCGGGCATTGTTCTGGTTGGCAACGTTTGACTTCCAGTAGCGGCGGTAATCATCCGACCAGAGGAAATCGTCCTTTGCGCCATTCTGCATTTTTAGCGCAGTGAAATAAGGGTCGTAAGACTCCCCGGCGTCGTCATGCGTGGCGTACAGGCGGATGAAATACTTGTCTTGCTTGCGCAATTCCAGCCTGTTTTGATAAAACAGAATGCCCTTTAAACTGAACCTGTTTTCGCCCTGGTAAACCGTCGTGCCGTTGCCAAAATTGGAGGACAAAATGATTTCCGGCGACTCGTGATCTTGCTTGGGATTGGTGCGAAAATGCAGCGCCAAAGCAGCTTTCAGATTGCGGGTGTTGTAATCTACCAGGTCAATTTCTTTATAGCCCGTCCTGTACCAAGTGCCCAAGCCCGGCGTGTTCCAAAGCGAGGAATCGGAGGTGTTGGCAGCATAAAATTCATCGCCGTAGATGTTCACCGCATCGTACCTGCCGGGATTGTTTTTGCCGACCCGGCTGCCGTCAATTGGCTCATAGTTCTCTGCTATCCAATCGTTTGCGCTAAAATATTGGAAATTAAGTTTGTAAGCAAAAACAGGAAAACCTTCCTTGTTTTCGAGCGCATCCGCCCAGCGTAGGGCAGAGTTGAGCATGTTACGCTCGCCTGTTTTTGCCATGAACGACAAGCCTTTTTGGAAAAACGGCGACTTCGAGGTCATGCTAATCACGCCATTGAAGGCATTGGGCCCATAAAAAGCGGAGCTTGCCCCTTGAATGAGTTCCACGTTTAGAATGTCCAATTCAGAGCAGCCGAGGAAGTTGCCGAGCGAAAAATTCAATCCCGGCGCTTGATTATCTACACCGTCAATGATTTGCAGCGAACGCACCGGGCTGGTCGAGTTGAACCCCCGCATGTTGATGATTTTAAAACCGAGGCTGGCGGCAGTCAAATCCACCCCCTTGAGCGAGCCAAGCCCATCGTAAAAATTGTCGGAAGGAGTTTCTTTGATGGCAATCAAATCGAGCGATTCGACGGTGAGCGGCGAGGCTTTTTGTTTGTCGGAGATGCGCTGCCCGGTGACTTCCACCTCGGCAACCGTGAGCGATTGCTCGACCATCGCAACTTTCAGTTTGCCGGAGGCGGAGGCAACTTCGACTTCCTGCTCCTCGTAGCCCGTGTATGAAACCACGAGTGTGGCAGGCAGCGCCGTTTTTATTTTGATTTCAAAAGAGCCGTCGAAGTCGCTCGCCGTTCCTTCGTCAGTGCCTTTGACGAGGATGCTTGCGCCGATGAGTGCCTCCTTGCTATCGGTATCGAAAACATCCCCCTTCACGACCACCTGCGCAGAAATGGCAAGGCTGGAAAGGAAAAAAGACAAGATTAAAAAGCCTGTTCTTGCGTCCGTTTTCATATCTCGGAATTGTTAGTTGGTGCGTCGTTTGGCGATTAGGGCACGTGAAGTTAGAGAAATTTCAAGACCTGCAAGATTTGCCCTTTTTTGTTTCATGTCGCTGTCGCAGAATAGGTAAACAGGCGACAGACTTTTAAAAAAATCAAAGCAGAGTCAAAACAGAAACCGCCAACCCCGCCGCAATCGCCGACAGTTTCTTCCACGAAATCCCATGATGCCCCGCACTGTCCATTTCAAATAATATCACTGTTGAAATATGCAGCAGTGACCCAATCACGAAGGCAATGATATTGGTTTGAAATTGCTCCGAAATGGTCGCAAAGCTCGCCGCCGCCGCTCCCACCGGCGACATTGCTGCAAAAAGAAACAGGCAAAGCCAAACCCATTTTCTACTCAACTTGCTGATTAACAGCAGGAAAACCAGCGCAACTGCCGCAGGAATGTGGTGAAGAATGATGCCGTAAAGCAAGTGATTATGCTCGTGCCCATGCCCCGGCTGCCGGGCTTGAAAGTCATTGTAGTAGCTCAAAGGAATACCTTCCACAAAAGCGTGAACGCACAAACCAACCATCACCGACAGCACAAAACCCATCGAAAACTTGTGCGGCGCATGAATATGACCATGCTCGACCCCGGCAGAAAGTTGCTCCAAAAGCAACTGTACAAAAAATCCCGCCAGCACCCATAGTCCCGCCGATGGGCTGCCCCCGTTGAAAGCCCAAGGCATCAAATGCAGCACCGCAATGCCCAAAATGTAAGCCCCGCTGAAGGAGAGGACGATTTGCAGCAGCTCTTTTTTCGCTTTTTGAAAATAGAAGCCAAGGCTGCCGCCCAGGAAAACTGCACCGAAGAGAAGAAGGTATTGCCAAGCAAGCATGGCGTTTTTTGTTTTACGGGATTTGCTTGCCCTCTTTTGATTGACGATTGATGATTACATGATTGTTGATTGTTGATGGAATGGAGGAAGGACGATGGCTGATGTCCATCGGACATCTGCCATCGTCCTT
>CAZHLB010000713.1:0-3940 GCA_964533005.1 uncultured Saprospiraceae bacterium | reverse complement strand
GGCAATTTCAAATACTGGAAACCCAACGCGCACCCGGTCTACTTGCGACCCGTCAATACAGGGTTTTGGGTGGGTTTGATTCCCGGCGGCGGCAAGGGCGCACTATATAAATATAGTATCCTCGCTCAGGACGGCAGGCGGTTGGCGAAAGGTGACCCCTTCGCCCGCTTTTGGGAGGTGCCGCCCAAAACTTCTTCCATTGTTTGGGATCCTTATTATGAATGGGATGACGACGCCTGGATGAAAAAACGGCTCGAAAATGCGGGCAAACCGCAGCCGTTCTCTGTTTACGAGGTGCATCTCGGCTCCTGGAAAAAAAATGAAGAACGTTCTGAATCACTGAATTACAGGGAGTTAGCGGATGAACTTGTGAACTACGTGGCAGACATGGGCTTTACCCACGTGGAAATGATGCCGGTGATGCAGCATCCCTATTTTCATTCGTGGGGCTACCAAATCACGGGCTATTTCGCTGCCGATTGCCGCTTCGGTTTCCCGGAGGACTTCATGTTTTTGGTGGATAAATTTCACCAGGCAGGCATCGGCGTCATCCTCGATTGGGTTCCTTCGCACTTTCCCTACGATGCGCACGGACTGGCAGATTTTGATGGCACGCACCTGTACGACCATGCCGACCCACGCAAAGGTTTTCACCCGGATTGGAAAAGCGCCGTGTTCAATTACGGCAGAAACGAAGTGAACAGTTTCCTGATTTCCAACGCTTTGTATTGGCTCGAAGAATTTCACTGCGACGGTTTGCGGGTTGATGCGGTGGCTTCGATGCTTTACCTCGACTATTCAAGAAAGGAAGGCGAATGGCTGCCCAACCAGTTTGGCGGCAAGGAAAATATCGAGGCGATTAGCTTTTTGCGGGAGTTCAACGAGATGTCGCACAAAGACCATCCCGACGTAATTACGATTGCCGAGGAAAGCACTGCCTGGTCTGGCGTGAGCCGCCCGGTGGAGGAAGGCGGCTTGGGTTTCGACCAAAAATGGATGATGGGCTGGATGCACGACACCTTGAGCTACTTCGCTTTCGACCCGTTTTTCAGGAAACATCATCACGGCGAGCTGACTTTCAGCTTGATTTACGCCTTCACCGAAAATTTCATGCTGCCGCTTTCCCACGACGAAGTGGTGCATGGCAAAGCCCCGCTCATCGGCAAGATGCCTGGCGATGAATCGCAAAGATTTGCCAACCTGCGCCTGCTTTTCGGTTACATGTGGACGCACCCTGGCAGCCACTTGCTTTTCATGGGCGGTGAATTTGGTCAAACGAGCGAATGGAGCATCGAACGGGGCTTGGAATGGTGGTTGCTGGAACACGACTTGCACAAAGGCGTGCAGGCGTGGATGCGGGATTTGAATCATTTTTACAAAGACTCAAAAGCACTTTTTGAGAAGCAATTTTCGCCGGAAGGCTTTGAGTGGATTGAACATGCCGATTGGGAAAACAGCGTTTTGACTTACCTGCGCAAGGGCGAAAATGAGAAGGATGTGGTGGCGGTTGCCTGCAATTTCACGCCGGTTCAGCGAGACGGATATCGTTTTGGCGTTCCGTTTGGCGGCGAGTGGCAGCAGGTTTTGAACAGTGATGAGGTGAAATATGGCGGCAGCGGAGTGGGAAACCCGAAGGTGATTTTGGCGAAGGAGGAGGCGGTTCATGGCAAGGATTTTTCGCTGGAAGTGGTTTTGCCGCCTTTGTCGGTGGTTATTTTCGAGCCGGTTCAGAAAAAGTTGAAAACCAAAAAGTGAGTGTTGCGTCCATTTTCAAAGGTTTGGTGAGTCAATACTTTTCCAGACTTTTGAAAAAAAAATTCAACTGCAATGACATACCAAATTCAAATCGCTCCCACCAAACAAGGGGAATTTTTACAAATCATCGAGTCGTTGCAGCGGCTTGGCGTGATAAAAAAATACCAGCAGCACGAGAGTTACGTGTTGCCTGGCGAACCCCTCTCGTTCGACGCACTCCTGCAAACATTGCAAGAATCTGAGCAGCAAATCGGAGAAGGATTGTCTTTTTCTCCGCTTGAAGCAAAAGCTTTCCTTCAATCATGGAAGCAAAGAAATGGGTAAACTGGTCGCTTAACGCCATGCTGATGGTGGGCGAATTGTACGACTATCTCGTGGAAGTGATGGGGGAGCCAAAGTCAGATGAATACATCGAGGAGTTAATGGATTTTGGCAATTCATTGGAAATCAAGTCCGATTTCCATTCTTTTTGCCGCAATCATAAACTTCAAACAGCCGGGTACCGCTGCGCTCTTTTTCGCAAAAAGTACATCATCATTTACAAGACGGATGAGAAGCGGGTCAACATTCTTGGCGTACTTCATGCAAAGCGGAGCCCGCAAGCTTTTGAGGATTTGATTGAATAATTCTCAAAGAGGTGCAGCCGTCTGATTTCAGCAAGCTCCCACTTTTGACTTTTTTCTTTTGACTTTTTACTTAAAAAAAATGCACTATTCCGGTTTCGTCAACATCGTCGGTCACCCCAACGTCGGCAAAAGCACTTTGATGAATGCACTCGTCGGCGAGCGCATGAGCATCATCACCGCCAAGCCGCAAACCACCCGCCACCGCATCATCGGCATCCTCAGCGGCGAAGATTTCCAAATCGTTTTTTCCGACACACCCGGCATGATTCGCCAACCCGCCTACAAAATGCAGGAGGCGATGAATCGCTTCGTCCACACCGCTTTCGACGACGCCGACCTGTTGCTGTTCGTCACCGAACCTAATGAAACTTTCGATGAAAACGACCCGCTTTTGGTGCGCATGAAAAAACTGGAAGCGCCCAAGTTTTTGGTTATCAATAAAATAGACCTGTTCCAGCAGCAAAAAATTCAGGATTTGATTGACTGGTGGAATGAACGGATTGCCTTCACGGACAGCCTCGCTATCTCCGCTTTGCAAAAAATCAACACCGGCGGCTTGCTGGAAAAAATCAGGGAGCGACTGCCGGAAGGCCCCGAATACTATCCAAAAGACCAGTTGACCGACCGACCGGAACGCTTTTTTGTCGCCGAAATCATCCGGGAAAAAATCCTCGACCAGTTCCACCAGGAAATCCCGTACTCGACCGAAGTGACGGTCGAAAGTTTCAAGGAAACCCAAGACCGGCAAAATCAACCGATGGTGAAAATTCAGGCGATTATTTTTGCCGCCCGGGAGAGCCAGAAAAAAATCTTGCTGGGGAAAAATGGCAGCGCCATCAAGAAGTTAGGCATCGAATCCCGGCTGGCTTTGGAGAAATGGCTGGAGCAAAAAATTTTCCTGGATTTGCACGTCAAAATCAGGGACAACTGGCGGGATGACGAGTCGTTGCTCAGGAAATTTGGCTACGAAGGATGAGTAGGAAACAAAGCGCCGGGCTGCAAATTCAATACTTTTGAAAACTTAAATCAATCGCCATGCTAATCGCTAATCCAATTTATGATGTCGTATTCAAGTACATGATGGAGGACAACAAGGTCGCCAAGCTGTTCCTGTCTGCCATCATTGGAGAGGAAATCATAGAACTTGAATTTCGCCCTACCGAAACGGTGACCCAATTTGGCGACACACCTTCCCTCACGGTTTTTCGCCTCGATTTTGCCGCAAAAATCAAAGTCAAAGAAGGCGAGACAAAGCTTGCCCTCATTGAAATCCAAAAAGCAAAGTTGCCGAGCGACATCATGCGTTTTCGACGCTACCTGGGTGCCAATTATTCCGACGAGAACAATTGCATCGTCAAAACCGGCAAGGATGGAAAGCCGCAGAAAGAAGGCTTACACTTCATTGCCATTTATTTTCTCGGTCATTGGCTCGACCACGCCACGGCACCCGTGATAAAAGTGAGCAGGCAAAGTCACGACCTGACGACAGGAAAACTCATCACCGAAAAAGAAGAATTCATCGAAAGCCTGACGCACGACGCTATTATTATTCAAATCCC
>CAZHLB010000712.1:0-3944 GCA_964533005.1 uncultured Saprospiraceae bacterium | reverse complement strand
CTGCCAGCCTGGCAGCGCCGCTTTCGTTTTTCATAGCTTTTGCTCGAATCACGGTCGTTGCAGCATCATTTTTTGCACCCGCTGCAAACCGCCTGTCGTCAAGTGACAGAAATACAGCCCGTCAGGAAGCAGATTCCCCGAAGCGTCTGCGCCATCCCAAGTGATGGTGTGCCTGCCTGCCGGAAAAATTTCTTCGCCGGCAAGCTCCCTGATTAGCCTGCCTTGCATGTCCAGCACCCGCATGGAAACGGGTTCCTCCTTCGCTACGCTGAAAGAAATATTGGTGACGTAGCCGAAAGGATTGGGCTCATTCTGGAACAAGTTGAACGTGCTGGCAGGCGGCACGACCAGCGGAATGCCTGGCGTCATGACTTGGTAGGGGCGCATCATTTCGTGGTCTTCATGCGACAAAATGTGGCAATGCCAGACGTATAAGCCCGCTCGGTCGAACTTGGCGATGACACGAGTCACCTTCCCCGGCGGCATGACCGCCGTGTCTTTCCAGCCTTTTTCGTTGGGCGCTGGCGGTTGTGCGTTGTTCAGCAAGCCGGTCAACTGGAGGATACCGCCTTCGCCTGTCGTGCCGTCGTGCTGGATTTGCGGCTTGGGAATGACGTTGCCGGTGAAATCTTCCCGGTTGATGATTTGAAAACTGACCAGGTGCAGGTGGATGGGGTGAGCGTCGGGCGTGGCATTATAAACTTCCCAAACCTCTACGTCATTCAGCATCGGGTTTTCCGTCACCGGCTCGAACCATGCTTTCGAGCCTTCCGCCAGTGTGCCGAGCAAAGGCTGCAAGCGCCCGAACTGGTCTAAGCCTTCAAACAAAACCAACTGCCTCGTTGCACCGGTCTGCACCAGCGGCGCAATGGCTGGGCGCAAAGCGGTTGCGGTCGTCACGGTGGCGTTTGGCGTCGGGGAAAGGGGCTGCGTGACGGAAAACTGCATGATGCTGCCGGTAGTGTTCGGGTCGGCAGGCGGTTGTGGGTCGGCGGCGCCTTTGAAAGGACCGTCGGGCCCGAAATTTTGCAAGACGATGTTGCCGGAAGCGCCGCTAAAATCAACAATCAAGTCTGCCCGCTCGCCCGGCCCCAGCAGCAATTCGTTGAGCGTTACCGGGAAAGGCAGCAGCCCTTCGTCGGTGCCGATTTGCATAAAATTAGCGCCGTTGCTCAGGCGAAGGATGTAGAAACGGGAGTCGGAGCCATTCAAAAAGCGGAAGCGATACTTCCTCGGCTCGACGGTCAGCTTGGGCCAAATCATGCCGTTGACGACGATGAAATTGCCAAAAAATTCAGGCAACACGCTCGGCGTAGGCGAACTGGGAGGCAACATCATCGGGTCGGCGGAGGGGTAAAACAAGTCGCCATTTGTCATGAACATCCTGTCCTGGATGACGATGCCTCGCTCGTAATTGCCGGACGGCAGCACACCGTTGTTGATTAATTGCTGCTCGTTGGCATCGGTGAGCAAGTAAAAACCGGCGAGACCAGCATAGACATTCAGCCGGGTGTAGCCCAAAGCATGGTCGTGGTACCAAAGCGTGGCGGCTTCCTGGTCGTTGTCATAATGAAGGTTCTTTTTGACCCAACCGGGTCCGGTTTCCTTGAAACCTTGCGTAAACCAGGCATCCGGCAAGCCGTCGCTCGCCGACTCCGTGTGCCCGCCATGCAGGTGGGTGACGACGGGGATGCCAGGCTTCATCAAATGTGCAAGGTGGATGCTGTGGTCAACCGGCAGCATGTGCCCGTCGGGCAGCTTGTTGTCCCACTTGATATCCACCGGGACGTTTTTGGCGGCAAGCAGCGTGGGTCCGGGATAAGTCACGTTGCCGTTGAACAGCCCGTAGCCCCAAACTTTGGTAGGCATCTTTTTGCCGTTGGGCTTGCGCAGCCCCAGCCATTGATAGGTTTCGCCAATCTTAATGGTGAAAAAACCGCCGTTCCGGGCGTTAATCACCGAGGGATTGGGCAAGGCTTCCATGAACTTAGGCTGCGTTGCCGGGTCGAGCAGTTGCGCCCGCAAGGCAAAGCTGAAAGCCAGGAGGGTCATTGTGAAAATGACCGCTTTCCTGCGCAGTGGCAGGAGGAGGTAGAATGTTGCATTCATGATGAAAGTATTTTGATGAAGAAAATGCAAAGGCTTGCGCATTCCTCTTTGCAGAGGCGGGCGGCGGCGGACTTGCCGGTGCAGTGGCGCCAAAAAAGAGATGCAATACAGGGAATGCCTAAAAAATCAGCGCAATTCTGGTAGGACAAAAAGACTCGCAGATGTGCTAAATGCAACTTATTTTGAGCGACAAAAATTGGGAAGCTAATCGCAGGCGGCGGTGAGGTTCATCACATTCTTACTTGATTTTCAGCACTTTTTATTGATGCGGGAGGGGCAATGCAGACATTTCAAAAGGAGAGAGCTAGCAAACGCCAACCGCTAGCCCTCTCTTCAAAACCTACTTTGTAATCTTTTTGAATCAGGATGGTGGGAGGTTCAGATGTTCAGGATTGGGACATTTGCATACGTCCCAATCCTGATTCAAAAATCCAGTGCCTTCAATTTTGACAACAAGGCGGGTCTGCGCCGCCGGGCAACTTTCAGGCGGACGCCGTTTCTCAATTGAGCGAAGCAGTTGTCGCCCGGCGTCAGTTTTTCCACCTCGTATAAATTGACGATGGCGTTTTTCCGAATGCGATAAAACGGGAAGCGCTCCAACTGCTTTTCGTACTCGCCCAGGGTGGTGCAGACGAAGAGCTTTCTGCCGTCCCGCAGGAAAAACCAGGTGCAATTGTTCTCGCCGAAGAGGTAGATAATTTCAGGCAGGTAAAAAAAATGCCAGCCGCCCTGGGCTTGGACGGACAGGTGCTCGCTCACCCACGCGTGACCGGGAAAATCTTCGCCCGAAAATGGCGCTGCAAATTTTCTGCTCGCGCAGGCTCTGCCCACCGCCTGGGTCAATTTGTCGGGGTCAATCGGCTTGTGCAGGTAGCCAACGCTGCGGTGGTTGCAGGCTTGGTCGGCGTATTTGTTGTAGGCGCTGACAAAGATGATTTCGAAGGTTCTTTCCGGGATTTGTTCGAGCAGGTCGAAAGCCAGCCCGTCTTTTAATTCTATGTCGAGGAAGGCAATGTCGGGCGCATAGTCGGGTTGGTTCAGCAGCAGCAACGCTTCCCGGATGTTGCTGGCGCTGGCGACCACTTCGACATCTTTGCAAACCAAGGCGAGCAGATTTTTCAGGTTGGAGACCCCTGCGGGACTGTCTTCGATGATTACAGCTTTCTTCATAGTCTTTGAATTTGGTGAGTGAAAAACGAGGCTGTAAAGTTGGCTGAAAAACGCAAGAAAGAGGATTTGATAACCTAAGAAAGGAGAAATTTTGGCGGGAATCTTTAGGGAACGGCGGGATACATTTGCCTTCATCCCAAGCAACAACAATTATCAATCAACAATCATCAATCATCAATCATGCCCATCGCCATCACTCGTTCCGTCAGCCCCCGCATGGCTTCCTGCGAGCTGACCCATCTCGACCGCCAACTCATAAATATTGCCCTGGCGGAAAAACAGCACGAAGAATACGAAGACGCCCTGCGCCGCCTCGGCTGCGAAATCCTGCGAGCGCCGGACTTGCCTTTTCACGCTGACAGCGTCTTCGTCGAAGACTGCGCTTTCGTCGTGGACGAGCTTGCCATCATCACAAGACCCGGCGCTGAAAGCCGCCGGGGAGAAGCCGTTTCAATCGCCGACACCCTCGAACCGCATCGCACGATGTACTTCATCGAAGCGCCTGCCACCCTCGATGGCGGCGACATTTTGCGGGTGGGCAGGCAGATTTGGGTGGGTTTGTCGAGCCGCAGCAATGCCGCTGCCGTCGAGCAAATGCGGCATTTTTTAAAGCCTTACGGCTACACGGTCGAAGGCATTCACCTGAAAGATTGCCTGCACCTGAA
>CAZHLB010000711.1:0-3946 GCA_964533005.1 uncultured Saprospiraceae bacterium | reverse complement strand
AAATCCTCCATTCCATCAACAATCATGTAATCATGTAATCGGCAATCATTTAATCCCCTGTTGTTCAAGGAACTACTTGCCTCCTTTCGCATCCGAGAGGATATTTATCACATCCTTGAACCTGTCCAAAACCTGGTCGCCTTTCTGCACTTCCGCTTCATTTTCAGGCAACAAAATCTGTTTGCCCTGTTGCAGCACCTTCTCCATGAAAGACGGGTCGTTGTTCCGAAGCTCTTCGGGGATGGTCGCATAGACGTAATCGTCGTTGACCTTCGAGTCCCAATCGAGCGCCATTTTGCCTTTCTCTTTGTGCGTCAGCACGAGGCGCCAGGCGTAGCCCTGCGTGTTGCGGTCGGTGAAAATCATAGTTTCCGCCAGCGGTTCGCCCTTCGAGACGGTGATGGGGATATTGCTTTCGATTTCCTTTCCGAACTTGGAATAGCGGATTTGGGCGGTCGCCCGCACGATTCCCAATTCCTTCAATTCATCCAGGTTGGCTTCGAACATGACCATTCTCGGCTTAATGGGCGTGGCAAGGGTGAGACCCTGCCAGTCGCCTTTGACCCACTCCGGATTGGGTGGGAAAATCTCGCCGCCCCGCAAGCTCCATTGCATTTTATAGTCGTACACGTCCGACTCCTTGTCCTCGCCACGAGCGTAGGTGAGGCTGGCACGGATGCCTTTGTCCTTCAAATAGCTGCGGTCAATGGTGACGGCGCTGGTGAAATCGTTGCCGGACTTGCGCTTCTTGCGGACGTTGATGGTGACGTAGTTAACCTCCTTGCCAAACATCTCTTCCGCCTCCAAATCCAGAATCATGTGGATGTCCCGGTGCTGGAAAAACGGGTCGTTGAGGTTGACCGAGGAGACGCATTTTGGGTTGTGCTTGACGTGGTCGTACCAGCTTGCGAGGTTTTCCGTGAGGGTCACCGTTTGCACCATCGGCAGGCGGACGTTGAGTTCGTAGGTCTCGTGGCGGTTCTGAACTTTCGTCTCGATTTTGGTTCTGTCCATGTGGTACTCGTACAAGTCTTCGCTCGGCTGATAGCGTTCGCCATCTTTTTGCTCGATGGGCTTGGGAGCAGTGCTTTGCACCATTTGCCGCTCTGAAATCGTGCTCAAAAAATAGTCGAGGAACGCCTTCACCACGTCCTGGGCAATCGGGTTATTTACCTCGGCGATGTCCAGGTCAACCTTCACGATGTTGGTTTCCATCATGTACTGGAACAGGCTGTCCTTTTCCGTGTCGGTGATAATGTCGTCGTGAAGGCTGTTGCTGGCGGGCATGGTGCCGTCGTCCTTGTCGTGGTGAGTGTAGTCCCGCTTGATGTTTTGGTACATGTGGTCAACCTTTGACCAGTCCACCGTGATGCGCCCGTTGACCTTCGGCGTGAGGACTTCGTAATCGAATTTCAGGGTGAGAGAGACGTCGGTGATACTGCGGTTTTTCTCAAAAGTCGCCGCCAGCAATTGAGCGCCGTTTTTGTCCAAAATGGACGCCACCGCTATTTTTTCCCCTTCAATAATCGGGGCGTGACCACTCGTGACGAAGTTGGGCGTGAACTGCTTCGACGTCAGGATGCCGGAGGTGATGCGAAAACTCTCTTCCGTGTTGGCTCGCAGCGGCACTGCGCCCATCACTTTCGGGGTTTTGACGCCTTTGAAACCTGAATTTGCGGAGGTCTGCTGGATATCTTTCAGCTTGGCTTCGAGCTTGGTTTGCAGCTCTTTTTGCTGCTCCGGCGTCAGTCCCCACTTCATCAGGAAGTGCATCAATGCGCCCTGGACGCCGCCTGCGTCTGCCTTTTCTTCGGTGGTATATTTCAGAAAAAGAAACTCCGGCGTGCCGTCTTGCCGGGCAGCGAGGCGCAGCCCGCAAGGCAGGTAATAATATTCCCCGGTGAAGTCATTGCTCAATTTCTGCGCCTTGCCGATGAGCGTGACTACCGTGCCGTCGTCGAGGGTGACGTTGAGGCGGTTTTGGAAATCGAGGATTTGCGCCTGCATCGGCAAGGCAAACAATGCCAGCAGCAGCAGCGCAGCGAGGTGATTTTTGAGAAGATTTTTTTCAAAAATTTTCTCAAAAATCATCTCTCTCCAATTAATTGCCACCTGCGGTTGAGGGCTGTTTTGGAGCGGTTTTCTGAATAAGCAGATTGATTTTTTCATGTCCTTAAATTTTTGAATTAGGATGAGTAGGATATTCAAGGATATTAAAGATTGGGACGGCATCCCAATCTTTAATATCCTTGAATATCCTACTCATCCTAATTCAACCTCTTTTTAATATCCTTTCCGTTAAAAACGACCCATTGATTTTATCGCCGGGGTCTTTCAATATGATGGCATTTTCAAGTTTTGAAACGGCTTTAAAAAGCTGGTTCGGCGTCCTGACCCGGACGTAAAAAACCGGCTCTCTCGCATCCACTTTTTGCCCGGTGACAAACTCGGCGGCATTCGCCACGAAGTCCGTACAGTTGAAGCGCAAGGCATTGAACTTGGGCTGCCTTTCAATAATGGCATCGAGAAACAGGCAAAGCTGAAAGTCTTGCCAGGGCTGGGTTTTGATGCGAATGATGCCGTCGGGCGGGTAGTCTTTTTTGTGCGGGATACTCTTGCGGCTCAAGGTGGCGAGGGTGATTTCACGAGCGGTGGAAGCGGTGGGAAATTTGTAAAAATCTGGTTCGAGGTCTTGGGTAATCATAGACCAGTCATTGCCCTCGTGTTTTGTCCAGAAATCATAATAATAGAGCCTGCCTGTTTTAATTGAATCATACGTTGAAATATACTCGTCATTATCATGCACCAATATGTCATATCGGTCAATGGCAATTCCTGCATGACCTGTTTTACCATCGTGCGTTGCGTATATGATAATGTATGCGTCGGCGGTTGCTTTTTGAGCAATAGCTACGAGTATAAGAGAGAATATGAGGGCGTATGTTTTCATCGGTTATGGAATATTAGGGATATCAACCCACGATTTTAATCGTGGGAGCTACGATACAAGTCTCTGGTCTTCAACGGTTTTAACCGTTTTTGTACCATAAACCGATAAATCGGTTTGGTTGAAAGTTGACTCGCTCGCATCCCCACGATTAAAATCGTGGGTTGAATAATAATAGATGCATTCCTTCATTTCGATTTTTGAGTTTTAGGTTTCTCAAGAATATCACGCATCATATCATCTAATGACCTAGAAATAATTAGCTTCCATATTACTTCCCCGCCATTCTGAAAAAGCCTGCACGTATATTGCAATTGTATTTCAATTCCCTCCAATTTCGAACTATCCTGAAATGCCTTTTCCACCACTTGCGCATCGGCGGCAGAAAAGTGAAAGGAAGCGGCGAGCTTTCCCCCCGGAAATGTTGGCGCCGCTCCTTTCGAGTTCAGAGACCGCCGCAGGATGTCTGCGACGTCGTTGTTTTTGGATATGATTTCAAAACTGGAATTAGCTTCTGCCGGCTCCACTGGAATTGCTCCCATCAGCACGGAATTACTGTCCACTTGCTCTCGTAGAAGGCGTTGAATTTCAGCTTCTTGTCTCGGCGTCAGCCCCCAGGTGATGAGCCAATGGAGGATGCCGCCGGAGATTTCGCCTTCGTCGGTTTCACGATAGGTCAGGAGTGAGAATTCGGGTGTGCTGTCTTTTTTGGTTGAGAAACGGAGGTAATTGGGGCGGTAATAAAATAGCTTCGATGCCTGCTCTCCTTCCCAGGGCAATGCCTCGTGCAGGGTCACTTTCGTGCTGTCGGGCAGGACGAGGGTGATGGTTTTTTCGGCTGCAATTCGCTGGGCGAAAAGGCAGCATGGAAAAAGCAGATAAAGCAGGCAATGGAATAATTTCATCGTTTTTAGAAGTAGGATTTAATGGGATTCAAAGGATGCTCATGTGGCGTCTGCGTGAAACACCTGTCTGCAAGTCTGCAAGTCGCTTTGTCAT
>CAZHLB010000710.1:0-3950 GCA_964533005.1 uncultured Saprospiraceae bacterium | reverse complement strand
GGGGGGGGGCCCGGGGCGCGGCGGGGGGTTTTGGGGGGGGTTTAGTAGGTGGCTGGATGCGGGCAAGGAGCCTTTGTTGGTGCAGGTGCGGGAGGGGGATTATGAGGTATTTCGCAAAAAGTACTGCTTGCCGGGATTGGATTGAATCAAACGAATCGTTTTTAAGAGAAGAATTTTTGACAAACTTTTTGTTTTTAAAAATCGGCTTGATTTTGTACTTTTGCCAGCAAAATCAGGCGAAGCAACATTTTTTCCCTGCCTACAAACAGAAGCATTCATGGCTAAATCAAGAATCCCCATCCCTTCCGACATCCTCCCGCCGACTGAAAACAGCAACGGCTCGAATGGCAACGGCAACGGTCACGGCCACTCCGAGCGCCACGTCGTCACCGTCAACGGCATGTACCAGAATTATTTTCTCGACTATGCCAGCTACGTCATTCTCGACCGGGCGGTGCCTGCCATCGAAGACGGGTTGAAGCCGGTGCAGCGGCGCATCCTTCACGCCATGTTCGAGATGGAGGACGGGCGCTACCACAAAGTCGCCAACATCATCGGGCAGACCATGCAGTTTCACCCGCACGGCGACGCCGCCATCGGCGATGCGCTGGTGAACTTGGGGCAAAAGGAATTGATGATTGACACGCAGGGAAACTGGGGCGACTACCGTACCGGCGACGATGCCGCCGCTCCCCGCTACATCGAAGCGAGGCTGTCAAAATTTGCGCTTGAAGTCGCTTTCAACCCGCAAACGACTGAGTGGCAATTGAGCTACGACGGCAGAAAACGAGAGCCAATCAACCTGCCGATGAAATTCCCGCTCGTGCTGGCGCAAGGCGTGGATGGCATAGCGGTGGGTTTGTCCACGAAGATTTTGCCGCACAATTTCATCGAGCTATGCAAGGCTTCGATTGACATTTTGAAGGGCAAACCGGTCAGGATTTACCCCGACTTTATGACCGGAGGAATGGTGGACGTCAGCGACTACCGCAATGGCGAGCGAGGCGGCAAAATCAAAAGCCGGGCGAAAATCGAGAAGATAGACAAGCAATTTTTGATGGTCAAAGAATTGCCTTACGGCGTGACCGTCAAGGGTTTGTGCGCCAACATCGAAGCCGCCGTCGAGAAGGGGCAAATCAAAATCAAGAAGGTCACCGACATCACCGCTGCGGACGTCGGCATCGAAATCGAGCTTGTTCCAGGCACTTCTCCCGACGTGACGATTGATGCACTTTATGCCTTCACGGATTGCGAAGTGAGCATCTCGCCCAACGCCTGCGTCATCGCCGACCACAAGCCGATTTTCACCAACATCCAGGAAATACTGCGCATTTCCACCGAAAACACGAAGGACTTGCTGCGCCGGGAATTGCTCATCCGGGAACATGAATTGCTCGAAAAATGGCACTTCGCCAGCCTGGAAAAAATCTTCATCGAAAAGCGGGTTTACCACAAAATCGAAGAGTGCGAGAGTTTCGAGGAGGTGTTGGACGTGATTTTAGCGGAGTTGGACAAGTACGTCGTTGCGCCGGAAGTGTGGCGGGAAAAAGGTTTTTCCGCAAAAGACAAACGCCTGCGCCTCATGCGAGCCGTCACCGAAGACGACGCCGTGCGCCTGACGGAAATCAAAATCAAGCGCATCTCGAAATACAATTCTTTCAAAGCCGACGAACTCATCGCCGACACCGAAAAGGAGCTTGCGCAGGTGCGCCACGACCTGGAAGAATTGACCGAATACACGGTCGCCTACTTTGAAAATTTGCTCAAAAAATATGGCAAAGGCAGGGAGCGCCGCACCGAAATCAGCGGCGGCAGCTTCGAGACCATCCAAGCTTCGGCGGTGGTGGCGAACAACGCCAAATTGTACGTCAACCGGAAGGAAGGCTTTTTTGGCATGGGCTTGAAAAAGGACGAGTTCGTTTGCGACTGCTCGGACATTGACGATATCATCGTTTTCACGCGGGACGGTAAGTGCAAAGTGAGCAAAATCGCAGACAAGGTCTTCGCTGGCAAGGACATCCTGCACCTCGACGTCTGGAAGAAAAATGACGAACGCACGACTTATAATGCCATCTATCTCGACGGCAAAAGCGGCAAAAGTTTTGGCAAACGCTTCAACGTCACTGCCGTCACCAGGGACAAAGAATACGACCTGACGCAAGGCACGCCCAACTCTAAAGTGCTGTATTTCAGCGCTAACCCCAACGGCGAGGCGGAAATCGTGAACATCACCCTCAGCCCTGCCTGCCCTGCCAAGCTCAAGATTTTCGACTACGGTTTTTCAGACCTCGCCATCAAAGGCAGAGGCTCGATGGGCAACGTGGTGACGAAATACCCGGTGAAAAAAGTGGCGCTGAAAGAGGCGGGTCAAAGCACCATTGGCGCCCGCCAAATCTACATGGATGAGGTCAGCGGACGCCTGAGCATGGACGACCGGGGTCGCCACCTCGGCGCTTTCGACACCGGCGACGTGCTGCTCGCAGTCTATGCCGATGGCACTTATGAAATGACGGAGTTGGAACTGACCAAGCGTTTCGAGCTAAAGGATTTGGTCTGGCTCGGCAAGTTCGACCCGGATTTGGTCATCAGCGCCGTGCATTACGACGGGAACAAAGAATGGACAATGGTCAAGCGTTTCCGCATCGAGACGAGCAAATTGGACGAACGTTTTTCGTTCATCAGCGAGCATAAAACCTCCCGGTTGCTGTTCGCTTCGACGAAGCCGAACCCCCGCATTCACTACACTTTGAAGGTGAAAAACGTGAAAATGGACGGCGAGGTGAGCCTCGGCGATTTCATCGAAGTGAAAGGCTGGAAGGCAATGGGGAACAGGTTGAGCGAACAGAAATTGACGAGCGTGAAGGAGTTGGAATCGAAGGAAGCGGAGAAACCTGTCGCCAAAAAAGAGGCAGCAGAGGTGAAACTTCATGCGGGGGATACGGTGGAGTTCGAGGTGGAAAAGAGCGGGCAGACGAAGCTTTTCTAAATCTTATCCGACAGCCGACAGCAAAAAAAAGCCTCCTGGGAGAAGCAAAATGAAATTTTGCTTCTCCCAGGAGGCTTTTTTTTTGCTGTCGGCTGTCAACACACCACACTTGCTAAGGCATTTTTAATTGAAATTTTAGTCCTCTTTTCCCACCATTTAAGTCCCGCCTAAGTGTTCGCTCCAACTTTTGCCCTCGTTCATTTAGCCTCGAGGATTTTTTCATTCTGACTTTTTTACTCACGCAGCCTCCTTCCGGTTGCTCGTTTTTTCAAAAACAGGCAAGCGGGCGAGCTGGTCAAAAACTTAATTTCATCATGACAACCACCATTCCATTAGAGGTCGAACATGCACCGGGCATTTTCTCCTTCGTCGGGCCCACGCTCATCGCTACTACCGACACGCCGACTGCAACGCCAGGCTTCACCGATTCCCGCCGCTTGATTCGTGGCGACAAAATCACGCATTTCAAGTTCAACTGGAACATCGGCGGTTTTGCTGCCGGGCTGCCGGGCACTTTCGAAGCCAAAGTGATTTTCGAGGAAATGGGGCCCGGCGAATTTGCCGGTGGTCTGTTTTCCGCTCCTGCCGTTCCAAACGCAGGCGTCGTTGGCAATCCCTACTCAGCGACCGTGAATATTGGGCCTGGCATTCCCGACGGCATCTACCGGGTGACCTGCCTGTTGAGCTACCTCGAAGCTGGCGTCAACCCGACTCCCATCGTGGCATTTGCTGAACTGTCCATGGTGCGGGTGTATTCTTCGGCGCTGGTTGCCTGAGAAAACAGGTCGAAAAGGTGATTTGACAATCGCCTTGCTTGCCTCCGATATTTTTGGATGTTGCAACGAATACAATGTGGAGGAGCCTCGTGCTCCTCCGCTTTTTTGATTTCGGATGGGGGATTTCGGATTTCGGATTTTAATGTAGCCTGCTTGAAATTTTCAGACAGTTTCCATTCGAGCGGCGG
>CAZHLB010000709.1:0-3960 GCA_964533005.1 uncultured Saprospiraceae bacterium | reverse complement strand
CCACAAAAACGGGGGGTTGGGCTAGACCCGGGCCCCCCAAACCCCCGTGGGGCGGCGGCACACTTCGCCAAACTGGAGTTTGGCGGCACCTACCCTTCTGGCAAAAAAATCAACTCCTCCGGCGACACCGTAAGCCTGTAGTGATTGCCTTCCACCTCGACAAACTCATGGAAAAACCGCTTCACCCCGTTCACCATCACCGGGTCTTTGTTGTCTGCCATGAAGTCCATGAACTCGGCGAGGTCGCCCCGGCTCTTGAAAAATGAAATGAAACGGCGAAACAGCTTCGGCAGGATAATCACGTCCTGCTGCACCGTGTAAATGTTCCAAAGCCGGAAGCCGCCCGTTTTGTCAATCGCCCACAAACCTTGCAGCCTGCCCTTTGCCGTGGCGAATGCCACCTTGAATTTTTCCCGCATTTCCGGCTCCATCGAAGCATAAAAAGTAGGATAAACGATGCCTTGCAGCGCCATCAAATAGTTGAGCGAAAGCTCGACCGGGACGTTGGCTGATTCCACCTCGTCGCCGTCGTTGAAGCCGGGCAGGTCTCTGAAAATCAGGCTGATAGGTCTGCCGAAAGCATCCACGCTGCCTGTCAGAATCCAACCGGGGACGCCGTCCTCGGCGGCGATGATTTCGGTGGTGAGCAAGTTGTATTGGACGTTTTTAATGCCGAGCAACTCGAGCATGTGCTCGAGGGCGGCGATGGCGAAGGAATGCGGTTGGCGGGCGCCTTCGTAGTGTGTTTCGAGGGCGTCTATGGCTTCGATGCGGAGCTGTTTTTTCTTGGCATTTTTCAAGGCTTTGGTTTCCCACTTGAATTTTGCCCAGTTCCAGTTGTCGGCATTGAAGGCTTGGAAGCGGAGGCTGTCGCCGTCGGGAGCGAAGCCTTTGACGTGGAAGGAGCCTTTGATAGCTTTGTACTTGCCCATGGGTTGGTTGTTGAACTAGGATGTGCCGAGATAATCAAGGATTTATAGGATTCGAGACCATCCTAAAAATCCTTGATTATCTCGGCACATCCTAATTCAAAAGGTAAAAGGCAAAAGTAAAAAGTGGGCGCCCCCGGCAGCGAGGACGCCCACTTTTTACTTTGCTCTTTTTACTTTTTACTTCCTACCGGGAAGCGCCGCCGCCCAAAACGTATCTGACAGCGAGATTGCCGTAGTTGCCATGGAAACCATCGTCGTAGCCATTGAGCCAGAACGTGGGAATCCAGTCAAGCGTAAGATTGATGGGCACGTCTTCGAACGTGTAATCCAATCCCAGGTAGCCTTGAATGCTGAAGACAGTGGTGCCGTACTCGTCTTCAAAAAACGGGTCGTCGAAATTCCAAAACAGAATGCCTGCGCCCCCGCCGAAGTACCACTGAAGGTTATCAACATTGGGAAATGGTCGGTGAACCTGGTAAGCTCCGTTGACCGAAAACCAGCTCCAGCCTGCCCAGCCCCGGTAGCCGGCATACACTTCCAAGGCGCTGGATTCGGAAATGAACGTCTTGTAGGTGACTGCCCAAGGGTAGCCCAGGCGAAGCCCGACGGCAGATTTGTACACCTGCGCATCGGCAGAAAAGTAAGCCAACGAGAGCAAAGCCGTTGACAACAAGACGAGTAGTTGTTTTTTCAACATGGCAAATGAGTTTTGAAAAGTTAGAAAATTGTTTGCGAAGACTTTAGGAAGGAGATGGATGCCTCGGAACTAATGATGTGCTTGTAAAGGCTAAAGATTTTGCTCGCCTTTTGTTCAAAGTACCTTCGCAACGCTCGAAGAAATTGCCGTGTTGTCTCTCAAGTGGCGACACAAGAACGCCCCGTTTTCGCTTGAAAACGGGGCGTCGTTGCGAGAAAAGCGGGGATGTCTATGTGTCGCCGAATTGGCGTTCTACTTGCCTTTCCTGGGGAAATTTTTTCCTTTAAAATTCTGATTATGAGCCTTCTTGCCCCAATTCGGGTTCGGCTCGGTGCGAATGGTGAAGCCTTTTTTGGCGTACGGGTCGGAGGGTTTGGCGATGATGGAATTCCAGGCATTCGACTCCTCCTTGGCTGGCTTTTCCGATGGCTGGGAAGCTGGTTTTTTTTCGGTGAATCGCTGGTTGCCAGCGTTCCGTTGCGAAGGATTTGCTTGCCGGTTGCCGGAATCTTGCCGTTGCGGAGGGGCTGTTTTTTCCGGCTTCGATGCCTGTCTTTCCGCTTCATTTTCAGCCGCTCCGCCTGGTCTTGCAGGCGCATGGTGGGCGGGATTCTTTCCGTGAGGAAGGTGAAATTTGCTGGTTTTGGGTTGGCGGCTGTCTTCGCCTCTTTTTTGCTGAGAGCCTTGATTTTCGTGCTGCGAGGGTTTGTTTTCGTTGAAATTGCCTGCCTGTCTTTCCCCTTCGCCTCGCCGTTGCTGCCCCTCGGAAGGTTGTTTTGGCGCTTCGCCACGCCTTTGCTGACGCTCGGCAGGCTGGGCATTTTGCCTCGAAAATTCTCCTCGTCTTTGTTGATTGTCAGGGCGTTGGGCGGTTTGCCTGCCTTCTGCCACCGGCGCTTCCGCCAGCACCGCTTCCACGATAAAAGGCTGCGCCTCCACCACCGGGATTTTTTTGCCGATGAGTTTTTGAATGTCTCTCAAATACGCCTTTTCCTCGTCGTCGCAAAACGACAGAGCGATGCCGCTTGCGCCTGCCCTGCCAGTGCGACCGATGCGGTGGACGTAGGTTTCCGGGATATTGGGCAGGTCGAAATTGATGACGTGCGAAAGTTCTTCCAGGTCAATGCCACGAGCGGCAATGTCGGTGGCGACGAGGACACGGGTGCGGCTGGCTTTGAAATTTCCGAGGGCTGCCTGGCGTGCGCCTTGCGATTTGTTGCCGTGAATGGCTTCGGCTTTGACACCTGCCTTGGTCAGGTCTTGCGCCACTCTGTTTGCGCCGTGTTTGGTGCGGGTGAAAACGAGGGCGGAAGTGACGGCGGGGTTTTTCAGCAGGTGGATGAGCAGGTATTTCTTCCTGTTTTTTTCAACGAAATAAACCGCCTGCTCGATTGCCTCCACCGTCGAGGAGACAGGCGTGACTGCCACTTTCACCGGGTTTTTCAAAATGCTGTCGGCAAGGTGGGCGATTTCCGCAGGCATGGTGGCGGAAAACAGCAGCGTTTGCCGCTCCTTCGGTATTTGCTGGATGACCTTTTTTACGTCGTGGATGAAGCCCATATCGAGCATCCGGTCGGCTTCGTCCAGTACAAAAAGGCTGATGTCTTGCAGGGAGAGCAGCCTTTGATTTATCAAATCGAGCAACCTGCCCGGCGTCGCCACGAGGATTTCCGTGCCCCGCCGAATCGCCTCCACCTGCGGCACTTGCGACACGCCGCCAAAAATGACCAGGTTTCGCAAGCCCGTATGCCTGCCGTAGGCGCTGAAACTGTCGCCGATTTGAATGGCAAGTTCACGGGTGGGCGTGAGGATGAGGGCTTTGGTCTTGCGTTGCTGCCGCTGCGCAGGAGTCTGGGCGTGAAGAATTTGCAGGATGGGAATGGCGAAAGCCGCCGTTTTTCCGGTGCCAGTCTGGGCACAACCGAGCAGGTCTTTATGCTGGAGGAGGACGGGAATCGCTTGCGCCTGGATGGGAGTCGGGATGGTGTAACCTTCTTCTTCGAGCGCTTTGAGGATGGGTTCAATGAGATTCAGTTCTTGAAAAGTCATGTCTAAATTTTGATAGCGTCTGATTTTTTTATTCCGGGCGGCAAAGATGGAGATAATTTTTAAAAACCATTTTTCGTCGGGAAAGGCTGAAAAACAAGCAGTTGCGAAGAAAGTTTTTCCTGGATTGTAGCGGCGGGGTTCAGCCCGCCGTCCCGAATGCTGGGGGCGGCGGGCTTCAATTACCAGCGGGAAACAACCCATCTCTTTCTCGCCCCGGCTATAATCCTGGCGGCCTCCGGGTCCGGTTTCAAGGGCAATTATCTGGGCCACCGGAATCTCACT
>CAZHLB010000708.1:0-3964 GCA_964533005.1 uncultured Saprospiraceae bacterium | reverse complement strand
GTGTGTACCGTGTGAAAGTGACTTTTACACGGTGCACACTGGACGGAACAGTTCCTTTCAGGATGACAAAAGCGACTTGGAGACGGTCATTACGACTTATGATACAGCCTCTTACAAGATGATAGATGTTTTTCCGCCTTGATTATTCAATGATGACCATCTTTTTGGTCGCCGTGTGTGTCGCCGTTGACAGCGTGTAGTAAAGCACACCTCCGCCTCCGGCGGAAATTTCATTGCTGTTGAAAATCACTTCGTTGTAGCCCTTCGCAAATTCCTGCTCGACCACTTTCAAAGTCTTGCCCGAAATGTCAGCTACCGTCAGTTTCACCATGCCGCTTTCCGGCAGTTGGAAGCCAATCGTGGTCAAGTCCCGGAAGGGGTTCGGCGTGTTCTGGTACAATTCAAAAATGCCTGCCTGCTTGCCGTTGAACTGCAATTGCACGTCGAGCAATTCGCCGTCCAAATTGTAAGCTTCGGCAGTCGTGAAGCGGGAATTGAGGCTGACCAGGTCGCTCAGTTTGCCAGCACGTTTTGCTTGAAAAACCAGCGTGAACAGGTTGCCGGTGGCGTTTTCGCCATTCCAGCTTGCGGTCAAAGCGCCTTTGTCAAGCAATCCAAAACCAAAGTTTTCTTGCTTAGCAATGCCCGGTTGCACTTCCAAAAATTCGAGCGCCGAGCGGTCGAAATTCAGCGTGAACTGGTAGCCGAGGGCTTTCCCGTTGGCGGTGAAAGTCATACGGACTTCTTCGCCAGCGGTTACGTTGCGGTCGTCAGTCGTCAGTGCGAAAGTTCCAAAAGTGCTGCGTTCTTCGTTTGCGCCAGCGAAAGTCACGGCGCTGTTGTTCACGTCGCCGACTTTGATGGCGATGAAATCAGCGTCCAGCACCGGCGACGGGATGTTGTTGATATTGATGACCTCCGGGAACATTTCCATCCAGGGATTCGCCGGATTTGGGAACACGTAGTCCTTGTCCACGAAGCGCCAGGAGGTGTTGTTGGTGAAATTGGAGGTGATTTGCAGAATCAGCTTCCTGATTTCCAGCAGGTCGAAAGTCGTCACCGTACCGGAATGGTTGGCGTCGGCGGCGATGAGTTTGTACGGCGTATTCAATGCCTGGACGCCGAGGATGTGCTTGCTAATCAGCACCATGTCGTAAGTCGAGACGCCGTTGAGCGGCTGTTCGTCTTTCAGCGGCGTCACCGTGATGTCGTTTCCGACCGGGATGCTGCCGAAGCTGTAACCGCCTGCCTGGTTGGTCATCATGTTGCCAATGCTTTGACCGCTGAGGCTAACCGACACGTTGTCAACGCCTTGGTTCATCTCGGTAGCAATTGCGCCAGCCGTCGTTGCGACGAGGTTGCCGTTTGCGCACTGGTTTTGATTGGCTTGGATGGTGACGATGGTGATGCAGTAATCCTGATTTCCGGTGGCGTCGGTCACCCAAAGCGTATCCTGGTTTGCGCCGACATTAGCGCAGGTATAGATTCTGCCAATGTCGTTCACGTCAGCCGAGAAGGAGAATTTCAGCGCACCGGGGCAGTTATCAAAGCTGCCTGCGTTCAGGTCGGCTGCCCAAACTTGCACCATTGGCGGGTCAACCACCATCAGTTCGACAATGATGCCTGCCTTGCAGTAGGGCGTTGGCAATTTGCAGTCCTTCACCTTCACCGTCGTGTTGCAGGAAGTCTGGTTGTTGCAATTGTCCATCACGTTGTAGGTCACGTTGTACGTGCCTGGCGCAACGTTGTTGAAGGGGCCAAAACCGCTGCCGAATTGGCTGGTCACCGTCCACGTCAGGGTCGGGCTGCATTCGGAAACTCCCGGCGTCGGCAGGGTAATCGTGCCATTGCAAGTCGTTCCGGTCAGGCAAACATCAGGCACCTGGCAATTATTGGTGAACACGGGGTCAACCGTATCCTGAACTTTGATGACTTGTTGGTAGGTGATGTAACCGTCCCACGGGTCGGAGTCGGGGTCGGTGTCGGGGCTGGTGGCTTGCGTGGCATTTGCAGCGCCGGGCTTCGATTTCGGGCTGGTGCGCCAGCTATCCCGGAAGGTTCGGCTGTTGCACTGACCATCTTGGTTGAAGTCGCAAGGTTCGCTGGGGAACGCTTGCTGGAACGCCTGCTCCGAAGACTCCACCACTTCCTGGTCAACGTTTGCGCCGACGACACACCAGTTGATGACCGTCCATTGCCGCACGATTTTGTAGCAAGCATCGGGGACGACCGTGAAAAGTTGGTCGTTGAAGCTCACCGCCACCAATTCGCAGCTCTCGAAGAAAATTTCCGGCTCGCCGAAAGCGGGTGGCGTCGTGCCGCAGTTGACGGTAATATCTGCCGGGAATTCAACTACCCAATCCGAAACGTGGTCAACAAAAATCGTCTGGGTGCAAGTCTGCGTGGCGTTGTTGTTCTTGGAATCCTTCGCCGTGAAGGTGCGGATGATAGCGCCTTCCAAGCATTGGTCAATATTCAGCGTCACCGTCGGGGTGATGGTTACCGTGCAATTGTCCACGAAAGTCGCTGTGCCGAAATGAGGCGTCAGAATGGCGTCTTGCTGGGCGTCTTTCTGAGCAGCCGTCAGGTTCGGGTTATTTTCAATCGCATAAAGTGCGGCTTCCAGATTCTGCGAGTACCAATCGCAGGTGATGCGCTGGTTCGCCGGGCAGTTGGTCAGCACGGGCGGCAGCTTGTCGTTCACCTGCACGGAGACCATGCAATCGTTGTAATTGTCGTCGCAATCGAATGCCCGGAAGACCACCTGAACGGAGGAACTATTCAAATCAGCGCAGCAAAACCTGACCGAGGGCCCAAAAAGGAGGTCGTCGTGACCGTCGTTGCAAGGGTCGGTCATGCGGCGCACCTCGAAGTGGTCGAGGCAGCAATTGTCCCAGCTACCGTCGTCAAAAGTGTTGGCGAAAACAGTGGCGTAGCCATCGCTTCCGAGCGCCACGTCGGTAATTTCATCGCAAATGGGAATGGGCGGCTGTTGGTCTTCCACCGTCACCTGCACGGGGACGTTGGTTTGGTTGCCGCAAGCATCGGTGGCTTGATAAGTCACCGTGTGAACGCCAATCGGCAAACCGGGCGACGGGATGAGCTTTCCACCCTGACAGTTTTGCGTTGCTTCGCCAACCGGGGTGTAAATTTTCACCGTCCACGTGCTGCAATTGTCGGTCACCGTCGGCAAAGGCAAACATCCGGTCGAGCGGCAAACTTGCGGATGCTGCGCAGGAATGTTGGCATTCACCGTCACGGGCCCAATCGTCACGACTGGCGGCAACTTGTCCAGCAACTTGATAACCTGGATGTTGTCTTCGCCGCCTACGCCGCTGGTCACGATTTGCCCGGTACACCAATTCAAAACCGTCCAGGTGCGGATGATTTTGAAAGTGGTTCCGCAGGTCGGCAGCACCTGGTCGGCGTGCGAGGACTGGTACATGCAAAACTCGCCCTGGATGTTGTGAACAATGCCAGAGCCTGTCAACGCCAGCACGTCCGCATCGTCCAAGCCGTTGCCGGGACAGCCCAAGCCGCCGTTGGCGGTGTTAGTGCTGTTGATTGCCGGGTTGTCAATGAGCGGGTCGTCGTTGTCGTCGCAGTTTGGGTTCAGGTTTACATCAATAATCAGGTTAGTTGATAAGTCAGTGTCATGAATATAAGGATGCAGCGGCGTGGCTGCGGTGATGTTCGGAAAAGCAGCGTATTGCTCGCACGTCCAGGCAATGTCGTTTGGAAAATCAATCACCGTCGGGCGGGTGAGGGTGATGGTTTGGTTGCAAGTGGCAGAGGTGTTTCCCCAATCGTCAATGGCTTTGTAAGTCCTGACGATGGTGGCGATTCCGGTGGCACAAACGTTGGCGCCGTTGACGCTTTCGCCGGTCAAAACGATTTCGGGCGTAGCGTCGCAGTTGTCAACCGCAGTCGGCAGCGCAACCGCATCCGGGTCTTGCCAGCAGCC
>CAZHLB010000707.1:0-3964 GCA_964533005.1 uncultured Saprospiraceae bacterium | reverse complement strand
GGAAAGGTTGATTTTACGAGCGAGCCGACCTTTCCGAAAGTTTGAAACTTTCGAAAAGGTGGGTCGAAGAACTATTCCCAGTTTATTCCCGGCAGAAGCGGTTTGTCAAGTCGCAAAACCATGATGTTGTTTGAAAATCAACCAGTTCTGGAGCGGAAAGAAGGTTTGGACGTGTCTCGTCGGAGCGGGAGGACAGTGGTGAAACTATATTCGGATAACGCATGAAAACTCGCTGATGTTGATGAGCCTAGGCTGACATTTTTTGAAAAGAGCCTGCATTTCCTGCCAACGCCAGCCTTCCGGTTTTTGACAAAAAAGTGGCTCGACTGCCCCAAATTTTATTTTGAGCAAAATCAACCCGTTTTCTATCTTTGGCAACTTTTTGAAAAAGGGGGGCTGCCAGGGGGTTGAAATTGGGTCAAACAATGTCAAATCAAGCTCAAGCACAAAATAATCGTTTGTCCCTCCTTTGGTCAAAGCAAAAATCGCCGGAGGAGTTGGATGCCGGAAATTGGAGGAAAGAATAGCCCCCGGGTAAATTTTTCAGCAAAAATGATTGCCCATGTACCAGGGATTTTTTTCTAAATTTAACCATCCAAGCAACCTCAGCAGCATCGGTTTAGAAGGTTCAGGAGGTTTAGAGAGGTTTAGCTAAACATCCTCCACCTTCTAAATTCAACTTGCCAAGCATGAACATTTTTTCAACGGTAAACCATCAACAACTATTTAAGACATGGTAGCGGAAACAACACTCGTCAGAGACACCTTGCAGGAAGCACTTCATCAATATTTCGGCTTCGACAATTTCAAGGACAATCAAAAAGCAATCATCCAAAGCGTGTTAGACGGGCACGACACTTTTGTAATAATGCCTACCGGCGGCGGTAAATCTTTGTGTTACCAACTACCCGCCCTGATGATGGAAGGCACGGCGCTCATCATCTCGCCCCTCATCGCACTGATGAAAAACCAGGTGGACAGCATCCGGGGCTACTCGGATGAAGATGAGGTGGCGCATTTTCTCAATTCCTCGCTGACTCGGGTGCAGATGAAAGAGGTGAAAGCCGACATCACTGCCGGCAAAACCAAGCTGCTTTTCGTTGCGCCGGAAACGCTCACCAAGGAAGAAAACATCGAGTTTTTTCAAAACACAGACATCAGTTTCGTGGCAGTGGACGAGGCGCATTGCATCTCGGAATGGGGGCACGATTTCCGCCCGGAATACCGCCGCATCCGAGCCATGATTGACGCCATCAACCGGGACATTCCGATTATCGCTTTGACGGCGACGGCGACCCCGAAGGTACAATCCGACATTTTGAAGAACCTCAACATGAGGCAGGTGAACCAATTCATCTCCTCGTTCAACCGGGAGAACCTTTTTTATGAGGTGCGCCCGAAGGGCAAAAAAGAGCAGACGTTCAAGCAAATCGTGCATATTATTAAAGGTATGCCCGGCGAGTCGGGCATCATTTACGTGCAGGCGAGGAAGTCCACCGAGGAAATTGCGCAGGTGCTCAACGTGAACGGCATCAAAGCAGCGCCGTACCACGCAGGTCTGGATGCGAAGACTCGCTCCGCCACGCAGGACGCTTTTTTGATGGAAGACATTGACGTCATCGTCGCTACCATTGCCTTCGGAATGGGCATTGACAAGCCGGACGTGCGCTTCGTCATCCACTACAACATGCCCAAAAGCATCGAAAATTATTACCAGGAAACTGGCAGGGCTGGACGGGACGGCATGGAAGGCAGGTGCGTCGCTTTTTACGCCTACAACGACATGCTCAAACTCGAAAAATTCCTGCGGGACAAGCCCGTAGCCGAGCGGGAAATGAGCGCCCAACTGATGCAGGAAATCATGGCTTACGTGGAAACCACCGGGTGCCGCCGCCGCTTCCTGCTGTATTATTTTGGGGAAGAATTTGAGGAGCGTAGCTGCGGCGGCATGTGCGACAACTGCCGTTATCCTCGTGAAAAAGTGGAGGTCGGCAAGGAAATGCAAATGGCGCTGCAAGCGGCGAAAGCACTCGACGAGAACTATAAAATCAAGCCCCTTGTGGATTTTGTCCTGGGCATTGGGACGAAGGAAATCAGGGATTTCAAGTTCGACAAAAAGCGGGAGTTTGGCATTGGCAAAGACAAGGACGAGAACTTCTGGAACTCCGTTTTCCGCCACGCCCTCATCAATGAATTCCTCCGCAAGGACATCGAAACATACGGCGTCCTCAAGCTGACCACCTTCGGGCACGAGTTCATCGAAGACCCCTTCGACGTCCAAATCCCGCTCAACCTCAACTACGAGGAATCGGACATTGACCTCGACGACGAACTCGGCAGAGGCGCTGCCCTCGACGAGACCCTCGTCAAAATGCTCAAGGAACTGCGCCGGGAAGTGGCGAAAAAGAAAGGCGTCCCGCCCTTCGTCATCTTCCAAGACCCCTCGCTCGAGGACATGGCGACGCAGTATCCGATTTCGATGGACGACATGACGAAAATCGCTGGCGTCAGTCATGGCAAGGCGGTGAAATATGCCAAGCCGTTCATTGACCTCATCGCTAAATACGTGGAGGACAACGAAATAGAGCGCCCGACGGACGTCGTCATCAAGCAAATTGCCAACAAGTCGAAGGTCAAAGTAGCCATCATCCAATCCATTGACCGCAAAATGGATTTGCCGACCATCGCCCGCTCCAACGACCTGAATATGGATGAATTGATTGATGAATTAGACGCCATCGTTTCCAGCGGCACGAAAGTCAATATTGACTACTACATCGAAGACGTGGTGGATGAATCGGTGGTGGAAGAAATCTTCGATTACTTCATGACAGCCGACACCGACGACCCGGAAGTGGCTTACAAAGCCTTGAAGGACGATGAGTTTTCAATTGAAGAAATCAAAATGGTACGGCTGAAATTCATGTCTGAAATGGCGAATTGATATTTTGGAGAGAGGTGGTTTCAGGGAAAAATTTTGAAAAAATTTTTCCCTGAAACCACCTCTCTCCCTTGGTTTTGTGCTATGAAAATCCTGATTATAAACGGGCCCAACTTAAACTTGCTTGGAAAACGAGAGCCGCACATCTACGGCAAAAAATCCTTCGAGGAATACTTCGAGACGCTGCAAATGGAATTTCCCGGCGTCACTCTCCACTACTTTCAAAGCAACCACGAGGGCGATTTAATTGACAAATTGCACGAGGCTGGCTTTTCCTACAACGGCATTATTTTTAATCCCGGCGCATATACGCATACTTCATTTGCGCTCGCCGACGCCATTGCCGCCATCGAGACGCCGGTGGTGGAGGTGCATATTTCCAATACTTTTTCACGGGAGGAATTTCGGCATAAGTCGTTGGTTGCGCCGAATTGTGTGGGAAGCATAATTGGGTTGGGGTTGAAGGGGTATGATTTGGCGGTGGAGTATTTTATGTCCTAAAAAAATGTCTGCATGATTATCCTCACCGGCGCAGCAGGCTTCATCGCCAGTTGCCTCCTCAAAAAACTCAACGACGAAGGCATCTCCAACCTCCTCCTCGTGGACGATTTCACCCGCCCTGACAAGCTCCGCAACCTCGAAGGCAAAGCCTTCCAATCGAAAATCCACCGCTCCGAATTCCTGCCCTGGCTCGAAAAAAATGCCTCGCAAGTCAGCTTCATTTTCCACCTCGGCGCTCGCACCGACACGACGGAAAAAAACGCCGCCATCTTCGACGACCTCAACCTGCATTATTCGCAAGCCATTTGGCGCATTTGCGACAAGCATCAAATTCCGCTTGTTTATGCCAGCAGCGCCGCCACTTATGGCGCAGGTGAACATGGTTACGAAGACCGGCACGATTTGCCGCCGCTCCTCCAGCCGCTCAATCCTTACGGCAAATCGAAAAACGACTTCGACAGGTGGGTTTTGCGGCAAACCGGCAACCTTCCCAATCACCAGTCACCAGTCACCAATCACCAT
>CAZHLB010000706.1:0-3967 GCA_964533005.1 uncultured Saprospiraceae bacterium | reverse complement strand
GGTTTCCCCCACAAACTGGTGGGTCACCCCCTTCCCCCACAATAACCCTCCTAAACCTTCCGAAACCTCCTAAACCTCAGTTTTGAACAAAGAAGCCCTTGCATGTCTTCGCACTTGCAAGGGCTTTTATATTTTGCGCCTGTCAAACCCGGCTTTCCGAAACGCCACTTCCGGCAGGTTGTCCAAAGCAATTGTTCATGGGAAAAAATGGCACTCAACAAATTCAAACGCAGACTACTCAGCTTCGGCTCGTGAACAGTGGCTTGGATTATTTTGAGGCGACGGTACAGTTGATTCGGGAAGCCAAACGGGAACTTCACCTGCAAACCTACATCTTCGACCCCGACGAAACGGGGCAGCAAGTGGCGCTGGAATTGAAACAGGCGGCGCAACGGGGCGTGAAAGTTTTTTTGCTCGTGGACGCCTTCGGCTCAAAAAAACTCACCAAAGATTTCATCAAGGACTTGCAATCGGCAGGCATCAAATTCAAAGCATTCTCGCCGCTCTTTTCCCGCCAGGGCTTGTACTTCGGCAGGCGGATGCATCAAAAAATCACGGTGGCTGACGGCGAGGTGGCGTTGATTGGCGGCATCAATATTTCCAACAAATACAGGGGCGACGAGAAAAATGAGCCTTGGCTCGACTTTGCGGTGCTGATGGAAGGGCAAGTTTGTAGGGACGCCAAAACGTTGTGCGCAAATGTTTGGGGTTACCGGTATTCGACAAAGGATTGGTTTCCCAAGCGCAGAAAAATTTCCCAACCTGAAAAATTTGTTCGCCTTCTCCACAACGACTGGTTTCGCCACAAAAGCGAGATTTTCAACGCCTACCTGCGGTCGGTTCGGCAGGCAAAATCATCCATCACCGTTATTGCCAGCTACTTTTTGCCTGGCAAACGGTTCAGAAAAGCACTCATCAAAGCCTCGAAACGAGGGGTGAAAATCAAGCTCATTTTGCCTGGTCTATCCGACGTGCCGTTGATGAAATATGCCATCACCTGGCTTTACGATTTGCTCTTTCGGCACAACGTTGAAATTTATGAATGGGGCAGCTCCATCCTTCACGCCAAGGCGATGCTGGTGGATGGCAACTGGTGCACAATCGGCTCTTTCAACCTGATAAATTTGAGCGCCTACGGAAGCATTGAAACCAACGTGGAAATACGGGACGTGGAGTTTGTGCGAGACTTTGAAAAACGGATGAATGAGCTTTGTGCTGGTTGTGAAGAGATTTCCGTGGAGGCTTACAAAAGGAGGAAATATTGGCTTTGGCAGTTCCGCAATTGGCTTTCCTACCAGCTTATCCGGATGTCTTTTTTCGTGATGACTTTCTTTTCGTACAGGCGGATTGGTAGCAGGTATCTGACTGAGTGACAGGCTCGTATGGGCGGATAACCATTCCGAAAGTTCAAAACTTTCGGAATGGTAGGACTTAAATTCAGGCTTCGATTTTTTTCAGCGCTTCCGTCAAAACTTCCTCCTCCACCAAATTCGGCATCGTCACCACCAAATCTTTTGTCCGCTCCATTTCTCGTTTGATGGCAAGCATCGCCCCTTCGTTTCTCGCCCAACTGCGCCGGGCAATGCCATTGTTCACGTCCCAAAAAAGCATGGATTCGAGGCGACGAGCGGCATCTTTCGAGCCGTCGAGCAACATGCCGAAACCACCATTGATGACTTCGCCCCAGCCGACACCGCCGCCGTTGTGAAGGCTCACCCAGGTGGCTCCCCGGAAGGCGTCGCCAATCACATTTTGCACCGCCATGTCAGCCGTGAAGCGGCTGCCGTCGTAGATGTTCGAGGTTTCCCGCCAGGGTGAATCCGTCCCGCTGACGTCGTGGTGGTCTCGTCCAAGCACGATGGGTGCGCTGATTTCACCGCTGGCAATGGCGTCGTTGAAGGCTTTTGCGATGCGGATGCGACCTTCCGCATCGGCATAAAGAATGCGGCTTTTCGAGCCAACGATGGGCAGGTTTTTTCCCGCTGCTTTTATCCAGTTGAGGTTGTCGGTGAGCTGACCTTCAATATTGGCAGGGGCTTCGGTTAAAATTTCCTGGAGGACACGGGCGGCGATGGCGTCGGTCTTTTTCAAATCTTCTTTTTTGCCGGAAGTGCAGACCCAACGGAAGGGCCCAAAACCGAAATCAAAACACAAGGGGCCCATGATGTCTTCGACGTAACTGGGGTATTTGTACTTGCCCTCCGCTTTGTTTTTCCAAACATCCGCACCGGCATGACCAGCTTCGAGCAGGAAGGCGTTGCCATAATCCCAAAAATACATTCCCCTGTCTGTCAGCGTGTTGACTGCCTTGACGTGCCGCACCAGCGATGCCCGCACTTCTGCCATAAACGAGAGCTTGTCTTCGGCGAGCAGTTTTTTTGCCTGCTCGAAGGTGTAGCCAACGGGGCAGTAGCCAAGGTCATCAATGTTGTGCAGGCTGGTTTGGTCGCTGCCGAGTTCCACCTGCACGTTTTGCGCCGCCAGTTTTTCCCACAAATCCACGATGTTGCCTGCGTACACGAGTGCGATGGCTTGTTTGTTCCGCCTGCATTCTTCCAGCCTGATAATCAGGTCGTTCAAGTCGTGGAAAACATTTTCCCGCTCCACGTAGCCGTCAGCGATGCGTTGCTCGATGGCTTGCGGGTCAACTTCTGCCAGGACGCCCACCGCCCCGGTGATGATTGCCGCCTTCGTCTGCGCACCCGACATGCCGCCCAAGCCGGAGGTGACGAAAACTTTCCCCGCCAAATCCTGTGCGCCAAGCCCCAATCGCCTGCCTGCATTGAGCAAAGTGATGGTCGTGCCATGCACGATACCCTGCGGGCCAATGTACATGAACGACCCCGCCGTCATTTGCCCGTATTGCGTGACGCCGAGGGCGTTGTACTTGTTCCAGTCTTCTTTTTTGGAATAGTTGGGAATCATCATGCCGTTGGTCACGACGACCCGTGGAGCGTCTTTGTGCGAAGGAAACAGCCCAAGCGGATGCCCGGAATAAAGCACAAGCGTTTGGTTGTCTGTCATTTGCGCCAGGTAGCGCATGGTCAGCAGGTACTGCGCCCAGTTTTGGAAAACGCCGCCGTTGCCGCCGTAGGTGATAAGCTCGTGCGGGTGTTTGGCGACTTTCGGGTCGAGGTTGTTGTGAATCATCAACTGGATGGCAGCGGCTTGGCGGGAGCGGTGCGGGTACTCGTCAATCGGGCGGGCGAACATTTCGTAATCGGGGCGGAAGCGGTACATGTAGATGCGACCGTAGGTTTCGAGTTCTTCGGCAAATTCTTTTGCCAGGGTAGGGTGGTGGTCTTTCGGAAAATAGCGAAGGGCATTTGCCACTGCCAGCTTTTTTTCTTCCTGGCTCAAAACGCCTTCGATGTTGCGTTTTGGAGCGTGCGAAACGGTAGAGTCGAGCGGTTTCGGAGCGGGCAATTCGTCGGGAATGCCTTGCAAAATGGCAGTTTGGAAAGCGGTGGTGGAAGACATGGCTAAACGATTTTATTTGGTGAGCCGCAAAGATAAATGTAGGCGGCAAGCGCAGTTTGTCATTCCGGCGGTTGACGAAGTTGTATTGGTTTCGAGACAAAAGTCAGCCCTGAACAAAACAACTTTATCAACCTTTATCAACTGATGATAATGGTTGAAGATGGTTTATAGGGGTTGATTTTTTGAAGGCGAAAGTCACGCCGGCGCTCATCAACTTCATCAACCCAAATCAACCGGCATCAAATTTTGAAAGGCATTTTTCTCCTGAAAAGCCCTGATGCAACTCATTTTTTCACAAAAAAACGTACGGTCATGGCAGAAAAAAAAGATTCCAACCGCAAGCACAATCCCACCGAAGAAACTTCCCGCAGGGAAGCCGAACCTTCAACGATTGGCAAGGCTGGCACCATTCGCCAGCGACACGAACAGTTTCAAAGTGAAGCTGAACGAACCACCAGCTCGAACCCGGGATGGTCAGGTCAGGGTA
>CAZHLB010000705.1:0-3968 GCA_964533005.1 uncultured Saprospiraceae bacterium | reverse complement strand
GTCAACCGACAAATGAAACATCCCAAAAAATTTCATTTTTTTTCTCTCAAAAAGGAGGGTTTTCCAGATGACATCTTGGGTTCACGCTATCGCCCCGCCGCAACTCGAACCCGCCCCCGCCGTGCAGCCGTAGCAATGTTGATTCATCACTATCTGCCTGTCATTCAAGGCATTCAAATCAAAATCATCGAGGTGGCGAACGTGAGGCGGGGTTACTTTCAGGTCGAGCATTTGATTGAAATCGCAGTCGTACAAGTAGCCTTCCCAACTGACTGAAATGGTATTCCGGCACATCAAACCAAGCACGGCGGCAGGGTTGAAAGCGTCCACCAACTTTTCCATGTACGCTTCATAATTGCCTGATTCTAAGAGATATTCGAGAAAACGGCTGATGGGCAGGTTGGTGATGGTGAACAGCCGGTTGAAAATGATGCCGTGCCGGGATTGCAAATGCCGCTTGAATTCCACCTCCAAACTCGCCTGGCTGCCCGGCAAAAATGCCCCGGTTGGATTGTAAACCAGGTCGAGTTCCAGCCCGCTGCCCGGCTGTCCGTAGCCTGCCAAATTCAACAATTTCAAAGCTTCGATGCTGTCCTCGAAAACGCCTTCGCCACGCTGGGCGTCCGTTCTTAATTTGGTGAAATAGGGCAGCGACGACACGACGTTGACCTTGTTTTTGGCAAAAAATGCAGGCAGGTCACGGTATTTTGGGTTGGAAACAATCACCGTCAAATTGCAGCGGTCAATCACTTTCCTGCCCAGTTTGCTCACCTCCTCCACGAACCAGCGGAAATGCGGATTCAATTCTGGCGCACCGCCCGTGATGTCCACCGTGTGAATGTTTGGCGAAGCAGCAACGATGGCGAGGCATTTTTCAAGCAAGTGGCGAGGCATGATTTCCCTTCGGTCGGGTGCGGCATCCACGTGGCAATGGGCGCAACTTTGGTTGCAAAGTTTGCCGACGTTGACCTGGAAAATTTCAATGCCGGAAGGTTTGAGCGGCGCAAAACCAAACGTTTTCAGCTTTTCCTGAAAATCAGGAAACGACCGCCCGGCGACCTGCCTGCCGTTCAGCACTTCGAGTTGGAAAAAAGTGTCCGACAACTCGTTTCCCCTGGAAATCAATGATTTGCTTTTCTGGTGAATGGACATTTGCAAAAGTTTATGGCTAAAAGCGCATTTCTTGTTTCCTGAAAAAAACAATCAGGTGGGTTTGTTTGAACTTGTAACCAAGCGATTTAGCTTTGGGAAAAAATCAAAAGTCATGGGTTTAGTTATTCCTGAGCAAATCATCGAGCAAGCGAACATGACGCCATCGGAAATGCTGACCGAGTTGGCAGTTTTGCTTTTTCTGAAAAAAAGGCTCACGTTGTCACAAGCAGCCAACCTCGCCGGCTTGAATCAAAAGGCATTTCAGCAAGCGACGGCGGGTCAAAAAAATGGAAATTCAAAGCAGGAAGTCATCGGAGAAGCGGCAAAGGACAACCATCGGAAACCCGGTTGGGGAAAAGACATTTTCAAGTATGTCGCCCCCGATTTTGACGAGACGCCTGAAGGTTTTGAAGACTACATGCCCGCATGAAATACCTCCTCGACACCCACATTATTATTTGGCATGGCGAAAACAATCCTGCCCTAAAGCCAGCCATACTTTCCTTGCTCAACGACCCGGCGAATGAATTGCTTGTCAGTCATGCTTCCCTGTTTGAAATGGCGATAAAAATCAGCACCGGCAAGTTGCAATTGGGTTATCCCATCAGTCACTTGAAAACGGCGCTCGCACAAAACGGATTTCAATTGCTGCCTTTCGATTTTCCTCATTATCAAGTGCTTTCTTCCTTGCCTTTTCAGCACAATGACCCGTTCGACAGGATGATAATTTCGCAAGCCCTTTGCGAAAACGTAGAGGTCATCACACACGATGAAAAATTCAAAAACTACCCGATAAGCATAGTCTGGGCTTGATTTATTGAACCACCACTTTCTCCACCTGCATCACCCCACCCTGCCCTAAAAACTGCATCAAAAACACCCCGCTGCCTTCCAGCTTCAACTCATAATTCCCTGATTTTCTGCGAAAAACAGCGACTTGCCTGCCGCTCAGGTCAAAAATTTTCACGTCGTGCCGCCGGGTCGAATTGACAAAAATGCGCCCGTCGGCGCTCGGAACGGGGTAAAGTTGGACGAAGCGGGCGCTGCGTTTTGCCTCGCCAACGGCTGAAATTTCACCTGCTTCTGCCGCCCTTTCACCCACCAAAATCGGCGTCCGGTCGGTGGCGTCGAACATCGAGCGAAAGGTTTCGATGTGCGGCGTGGAATGGTCAAAAAGGGTTTTCATCCATTTGGGCGGCATGGATTGGTAAAAAACTTTGGCGCTGACGAACAGCTTTTCCACGTTGCCGCCGAGCGGGACGTGGTAAAAAACCTGGTCGCTGCCGCTGCCTTCCGAGCCATTTTCCCAGTTAAAATCAGGGTCGGTGACTGCCCCGCCGACAATTTTGACGGTGTCGTAGGTGTAATGCGAAGTCGAAAAGCCCTTCGGTGGCAGGCGATTGTCTTTGATTGGAGCGGCTGCTCTTTCCAAAACAGTGGTCACATCGCCGTTCACGTCGCCCATCACCAATTCATAAATCTGCACCTTCTCCTCAGAATTAATCATTTGAAAATGAGGCTCGTAGGTTGCGTTTTGACCGAACACCTCGAAAGTTTCGTCTTGCTTACCGGAGATAAAAAGTGTGTCGCCCGCCTCGTTTTTCACCAAAAATTCGAGGAAGGCACGGCGGGAAGGATAGCCCGATGGAAACTTGTGCCCGGCTATATTGGTCAGCTTGACGGCAAAGCGGGCGGTGTCGGGGTCACGTTCGAGCTGCTCGATTTGAAGTTCGAGGGTGAGGTGTTTCAGGAAAAATTCAGTCTTGAAAATTGCCTCGTCGAACTGCCCGGGTGTTGCTTTCAAACCCAACGGTTCGATATTGCTGCGCAGCAATTTCAGCATGTGGACGTTTGCGCCGCTGAAATCATGCTGCGAAAACGGGCTTCTCGGTTTCGTCTGCGCACCTGTCACGAGGAAAACCTGGTGTTTGTCGAGGCTGGGCATGTGGCAGCCCTGGCAGGTGAGTTCATCCTTGTAAATCGAGTTGAGCCATTCGTGATAAGTCGCCTGCTCTACGAAATTCCCGCCTGTCGGATTCCCCTGCAAATCAAGCGTTTGCGTCAGCAAAGTATGGCAGCCTGCGCAGGCGCCGCCCTTCGAAATATGCTCGCTGAATTTTGGTTTGTACCCCGTTTCAGTCAGCATCGGGCTGACGAGCGGCATCGTGAATTGCCCGTAGGCGACTTTGAAAGTGTCATAATACAGCTCGCCGGAGAAAAATTGCCCAGAGCCTTCGGGCATTTGAAGGTGGCAACCCAGGCACGAAACGCCATCTTTTGCAAGCGGGTCAACGTCGAGCGAGTCCAACGAATAGTGCTGCCAGCCGAGGTGCTTGGCATCGAAATGCCCCATCGGGGCATGGCAGGAGGTGCATTTGTCCTCGATTGCAGCCTTGTGCTGCGGGTGAAGCAAGGTTTCGAGGCTGATTTGCGCTCGCCAAAAAGGGTCTTTGGCGGAGTTCGCCATCATGCTCGCCCGCCAGTCGTCCACCACGTTCACGTCTTCGCCGAAGGAGTTCACGCTGGCATGACTAAGGGTATCGAAGCCATGACATTTCCGGCAAACGCCGCTGCCTGCGAACAGGGTATTGTATCCTGTCGGCAGCGAGGTGTCGAGCAAAACCATTTGAAAATGAGCGAGTTCCGACTCGGAATGAAAGCGTTTGGGTGGCTCTTCCGGCTTAGAATGGAGGTTGGAAAGCAGCAGTGGAAGGGCAACGATTGGGATGCAGACGAGGAATTGGCGGTGAAATTTCATGGACTTTTTCTGACGCTGAATCGAAGCGGACGTTTACGAAACTTTGAAAGTTTCGTAA
>CAZHLB010000704.1:0-3987 GCA_964533005.1 uncultured Saprospiraceae bacterium | reverse complement strand
GCGGATGTTCAGCACATCCGCCATCTGCCATCCTACATTCCATCAACAATCAACAATCATGTAATCACCAATCGTCAATCAAAAACCGGATGAAAGCTGCCTGATTCTTATTTCAGAATAACCAATTTTTCAAAATCGCTCTCGCCTTGCAGGGTCGTTTCTCCCGTGTTGGCGCTGCGAACTTTTACTTTGTAGAGGTAAACCCCCTTGGCAAGCGGCTCTCCAAACTCGTCCCGTCCGTTCCATTCTACGCAATTGCCTCGCCCTAAACGGCTGCCTGCGGCTATTATTCTTTCCTCCAAAGTTTTTATCAGCCGCCCGGAAACCGTGTAAATCTGCACCAAAACGTCCAGTTCCACGCCCTTTTGACTTAGCTCAAACATGAAGCAGGTGCTCGTCGTGAACGGGTTCGGGTAATTCAAAACATGCTCCAAAGCCAGCTTCTCGCTGGTGACGACTACGAACTCGGTGAAACCCTCGGCGGGGTTGTTGGCAATGTCCCACGCATTGACTTTGATTTCGTGCCTGCCTTCGGCGAGGTTGTAGAGCGGGTAGCGCACTTCGCCTTTGGTGTAGTCGTCGAGCGCCGCTTCATAGAAGTCGTTGAGAATGTAGGTGCTCTGCGTGTTTTTGTCCAAAATGCCCGCCAGGTCGTGCCCGATGCTGTTGCCCACGACGTTGATGCCGTTGTCGTCGGAAAGCTGGACGAGCAGCACCGGGTCGGGGTCGGTGATGCCGCCGAAGACAAAATTTTCATCGTTCATGAAAACCTCGACTTTGGGCCCCCGGTCGTCGGCGAGGGCATTCGGGTCGGTGCCGCCCACGACCACGCCTGCGTAGGAACCGGCGGCGTCTTCGTGCTGCGTTTCGTCGGCAGCGTAGTAGCTGAGTTTGCAGTTGCCAAAATTGTAGTCAATGTCTTTCGGCACGACAAAAGTGAACTGGAATTTGCCGCCCGTCACGCTCGCCCTTCCTTTGAAAATCACGTTTTTCTGCAAGTCGAACTCGAAAGTGTTTTGCCCGTCTTGCCCCAAGGTGCGGTACTTCACTGTTTTGTCAAAAATGGTGGGATAGACCACGCCGTTGAAATTAGACATCAGGTTGCCAAAATCATCCTGCACCTCGCCCTCGATGGTCACTTTTTGCAATGCCCGAATGGTGTCCACCACGACGGTATCGAGGTCATGCCCATTCACTTTTGTCGTGGCAACCTTGAAATTTGGCAGCGCCAACTGCATGGATGGGTCGCCTAACAGGGCGAATTTTCGGGAGTTGGAAGTGTTGCCCGGCGCTTTGTTTTTGCTCAGGCGAAGCACCTCGCCGAGCGTCGGCACCTGGTTGTTCAACTTGAAAAAAAGAGTGTCCACTGCTGCTTGCGTCAATTCGGCATTGGCGTAGGCGTAAACCGGGCGCACGGTGGTGAAAAGCGCAATCGCCCCGCCCGTCTCGTTCAAAAAGGAAAGCTCGCCGCCGGTAGTAAAATTCGGGTTGTCGTAGCCGCCGAAAGTGCAGGTGGCAGTAATGATGAGCGGCAGTTTGCCTTCGTTCCGCCAACTCAAAATGTCTTCGATTTTTATGACCCGCTCCTGCGCCCAGCCTTTGGGTCCCCCGTGACCGAGATAGACCATCGCCAAAGTGCCTTTGAAAATATTGTTGTTGATGGCTTCCGTCGCAAGCGGGGTGCGGGTTCCGCCGGAAGTGCTGACCTGCGGGAAGGCGTCGAGGTAAATCTTGTCAATGTTCAGGTTCTTGTTTTTGCTGGAAATTTTGACGGCAATCTCGTCGGCGTCGCCAGTGTGGGTGTTGCTGTCCTCGTCGTCGCCGACAAAAACGACCCGGTTGCGCCAGTCCCGCAAAGTGTTCGGCTCGGTGTCGTACTGGATGATTTTGTCCACCATCGCACGAGCCTCGTCGAGGTCGTCCACCGGCAACCTGCCGACGCCGATGTCGAGTGCGCCGCCGTTGATATTCGTGCCTTCGTCGTCACTGAGCATGGCAAAAAAATCATCGGATGGGAAGGCGGAAATCGGGTTGAGCGACTGCGCCGTTTCATAGACGGGCACGAAGTTTCCGCCCAAACCATACACGTCCCGGTGGTCAAAAGAGCCGTCGCCAAACAGCACCAGCGAGCGAAAACGCTCCGGATTTCGGTCGTAAACCATTTTTGCAAAGTCCCGAATGGCAGTCGCTTCCGTCCTGCCGCTGGCAAATTCGTTGAAAATTTCGCCCACTTCCACCAGCGCCACCGTCAAGTTGGAATGCTCGCTGCGATGCTCGGCGAGGCGCTCGGCTTCGGTCTTGAAATCCTTCGGATAGACAATGACCACATCCACGTCGGTCGTGGCGTGGACGTTTTGGTTTTCAATTTTGCCCACCGCTTCCGGCGTCAAAAAATTGCCGCTCGTGTTGAAAGCAATGAACTCTTTCAACGTGCCGGTCGGCGTGGCGAAGGTCAGTTCGCTGCCGCCCAAACTCGCCTCCTGGCGCTTCGGCAAGAGCGGTTCGGAGATGTCCCAAATCGCAATTTCGCCGGAAGCATTGCCCAGCCGAAACTGCGCCGCCTCCTGCCCCACCGTTTGCAAATCCCTGAAAATCAACTGGTCGCCGGCCATGAGCAATTGGCGGCGGAAGTTGATTTGAATGAAGTCGAGCCAGCCTTCGTTGAAAATATCGTCCGGCTTGGTGAAGTCCAATTGAATTTGAAACTGGTCGCTGTTCGGCGTGAACTCACCGGAGAGGCTTTGCTGGCTGGCGTAGGTTTCCGTCGCCGTGCCACCCGTCGGCGTGAAGTTGGAACTGGTGAAAACCGTCCCGTTTGCCGTGATGGAATACCTGGCGGAACCCGATTTGATGCGGGCGGCAAAAACGGCATTCAGCTTGGCAGGCACATTGGGCAAGAGGTTGGCAGTCTGAAATTTATCGCTGAAATCCGCCGAGGTCTGCACCTTGAAATACTCGCCAAACCATTGCCTTCCGGAGCCTTGCGTCTGCACCCATTCGTGCAGCAAATTGGAGGTATCCCGCTCGAATCGGATGAAGTCGTCGAAGGTCGTGACCACGCCGCCGTCGTGGGTCGTGGAGGTTTGGTTTTGGATGCGCAAACCGTTGCCGGGGCTGATTTTCAGGAAGTAATAATTCTCGCTGTCGTAGAAATTTTTGGGCATGGTGAACTGCTGCGCCGTCGAGTCGTAGCGCCATTTGTCTGCGCCTTCGGCGTAAAAAAGCACGTAGTCGCCGTTGTCAAATTTGCCGTCGCCTTCGCCGATGACCTCGATGGCGTTTTCCACCAAATCATCCGCACGGAGAGCGCCAGCCAGTTCGGGCAGCATTCCGCCGCCGTTGCCGTAAATTTTGAGGGTGCGGGGGTCGAGATTTTCCACCGGGACGCCCAGCTTGTTTTTCAAAAAATCAAAATCCAGCTTGTGGACGCCTGCCTTCGTCACGGCAAACTTGTAAATCTCGCCGTCGGTCAGCACGGAAGTGTAGGTGTTGCCGCCCCTGGATTTCACCGGCTCCTGTTTTGGCAAATAACTCAGCCGCAATTCAAACGAGACCAGCCGCTCGAAACCGCCGCCCGCCGTCTTGCGAACCGGGATGAATTGCAGGCGGGCGAAATAGTCCCGGCGGTCTTTTTCTACATTAATAATAAGGTGTGGCTCGGCGGCAAGCACGGCATCGTCGGGCGAAGGCTTTTTGTCAAAAGGCTGCCAGACCATCTGCCCAAAATCCGCCCGCACCTCGGCGAACCTGTCCAGCTTGATGCGCTCGGAAAAATAAGGCAGGCTCGGATGCTCCTCGTTGAAAGCCGCATCGTCGAAGCGCCAGTATTCGAGCGGCGCCGAGGTGGAATCGAACTGGAAAACGGAGGCTTTTTCGTCCCACTTCAAGGTTTTGGAAAGCAGGGCAGGAGCTTGTGCGAAGGTGAAAGTGGCGGCGAAAAGAGCGGCAATGAGTGTCAGTTATTCATTATATGGGGTGTCAGTGTGG
>CAZHLB010000703.1:1150-3987 GCA_964533005.1 uncultured Saprospiraceae bacterium | reverse complement strand
GGTGGGCTGCATTTTTTCAAGCATAAAAATTCGACTTACCGCTTCCTGAGCGTACCGCCGCCGCCTGCTCCGCAGACATCGAGGATTTGATTTTTCGACGCTGAAAGACGCTGATTTTTTATGATTTTTTATGCCGCTTTTCAGCGTCGAAATCATAAAAAATCAGCGTCTTTCAGCGTCGAAAAATCGCTCTGAAATAAAGTCGGCTTCAAAAAAGAAAAGCGCCAACGAGTCATTCCAACTCGTTGGCGCTTTTACTTTTTGCAGGACCGGCAAAGTTGCTTGCCTACTCGCTTACTCGCCTACTTCCTTACTCGCCTACTTTCTCCGCCGCTCTTCTTTCTTCGAGCTTCTTGCGGTCAGCGTCTTTCATGCCTTCTTTGAGTTCCTCTTCCACATTGCTGCGGGCGTTGTTGAACTCTTTGATGCCTTTGCCGAGACCCCGCATCAGTTCAGGAATTTTTTTGCCGCCAAACAGCAACAGCACTGCGCCGAAGGCAAGCATCACCTCGCCGGGGCTGAGGTTGAAGAACAGAAAAAGTGTATTGGACATGATGAAAATCTTTTTTTGAATTGTGGTTTCGAACCTAAGCCGAAGGAGAAAATGCTTCCCCAAAAAAACGGAACACGCAATTCAGTTGATGAATAGTGATGCAAAAGTAAGCCGAATTCGGATTTCAGATTCCGGTTTTCCGGCTCGGTTTAAAGCTTGACGCAAAAACAACGAGAATTTGACTTTTCTCCCTGCCCAAGGATTGTAGCGGCGGGGTTCAGCCCGCCGGAATTTGGACAGGCGGCGGGCTGAACCCCGCCGCTACAATTAGCATGTCATTTTTTCAACCCAATCTCCCGCAGGCGCTCGTTCAGGTATTCTCCCGCCGTGATAGGTTCGTAAGCAAGCGAGTTGGTTGCAGTGACCGTGCCGGGCAGGCAACTCAAGTCCATGTCGCTCCTCGGATGCAGGAAAAACGGGATGGACAGCCTCGGCGTATGCCATTGTTCTCTCGGCGGATTGACGACCCGGTGCGTCGTGCTTTTCAAATAATTATTGGTCAACCGCTGGAGCATGTCGCCGACATTGATGACGATTTCATCTTCCTCCGGCACGATGTCGAGCCAATTATCTTCCTTGTTCAGCACCTGCAAGCCGCCTGCCGATGCGCCTACCAGCAGCGTGATGAGGTTGATGTCTTCGTGTTGCTCGGCACGGATGGCGGATGCCGGTTCCTGCGTGATAGGCGGGTAAAAAATGGCTCGCAGAATGCTGTTTCCCAACGTGATTTTGTCCACGAAATAATGCTCGCCGATGCCCAGGTGAATGGCTATGGCTCGCAGCAATTCGCCACCTGCCTTTTCAAAAGCTTCGTACAATTCACGACCCAGGCGCAAAAATTCCGGCTCCTCCGCCACCGGCACATTGGGCGGGTAATCTTCCGGCGGCATCTCGCCGTTTTTAACCTCCTGCCCGATTTGGTAAAACTCCTTTAAATCCGCCACTTTCGACTGCTTGGCGTGCTCTTTTCCGAAGGAAGTATAGCCTCGCTGACCCGCCAAACCAGGGATTTCATATTGCCGTTTGACCGCCTCCGGCAGAGCAAAAAATCGGCGGGAGGCGGCATAAAAATCATCAATCAACTGTTTCGAAATGCCGTGATTTTTGACCCCGACGAAGCCGATTTCGTGAAAGGCATCGCCCAATTCTTGCACGAAGGCTTGCCTTTGCGCCGCCGTGCCTTGTGTGAATTGGGAAAGGTCAACGAGTGGAATGGCTCTGTTTTTCATTGTCAGATGTATTATTTGAGATGATGGCTGCGCTGGTGCGCTTGCCAAAATTAGTACCTTGTTTTGAATTAGGATGATTGGGATGGGAAGGATAAATAGGATTGGGACGACGTCCCAATCCTATTTATCCTTCCCATCCCAATCATCCTAATTCAACAGAAAAAGCAAAATGGAGCAACCGCCGAAAAGTTTTCCCACCGATAAAATGTGGCTTTTCCACATCGCCTTTTGGCTGCTTTACTGGGTGTTCGCCAGCATGCAGGACGTGGTTTTTATCTCCCAGTTTCGGGAAAACTTCAACCTACCCACCGTCCTCGGCTCGATGGGCGTGGTCTATTTCAACTACTTTTATTGGATTCCAAAGTACCTCATCCGGCAGAAACGGCATTGGTTTTACGCCTTTAGCATCTTCGCCATCATCATCCTGAATGCCTGGCTGGTCAATGTTTTCATGCGGGCTTTCATCTCGCCGAGAGACTATTATTATGCCTGGGAAGGTACGTTCACCCTGGCAGTTGATACGACGGTACTTGTCGCTTTTACCACCGCTTTTAAGTTCATCCAGCAATGGCACGAGCGGAACAATTATGCCATGCAGTTGGAGAAAAAAAACTTAGAAAGCGAGTTGGAAATGCTCAAGTCGCAAATCAATCCGCACTTCATTTTCAACACGCTGAACACCATTTATTTTTTGATGGAACAAAAGGACGACGAGCGGGCGAAGGAGGCGCTGTTGAAATTTTCAGACACCCTCAGCCACCAACTTTATGATTACAACAAGGACTGGATTGACCTGGGAAAAGAAGTGCAATACCTCGAAAACTACATCGAACTGCAACGCCTGCGCCATGATGAAGAACTGCTCGACCTGCACTGCGATCTGCCCGACAAGGTCAACGGTTGCCAAATCGCCCCGATGCTGCTGATTCCTTTCGTTGAAAATGCCTTCAAGCATAGCTCCAACTCGAAAGGATTCAAAGTGGACGTCCGCCTGAAAATTGAAAATGGAATACTCGACTTCACGACTGAAAACACCATCAATCCCAACAAGCGCC
>CAZHLB010000703.1:0-1140 GCA_964533005.1 uncultured Saprospiraceae bacterium | reverse complement strand
CATCCAACCAGAAGAGCGGCATCGGTTTAAAAAATGTCCAGCGGCGGCTTGATTTGACCTATCCCAAGCGGCATGAGCTTGACCTAAAAGATGACGGAAAAATGTACCGGGCGCACTTGAAAATCAATTTGAATGGTTGAATGGCTGCCTATTCATTCAGCTATTTATTCTAACGTGAGTGAGGGCTAACTTTCTGAAATTCAGTCCCGTAGGGACGAAACATCGGTAGGAACCGCCGACCACCTCACTTTCCTGTCCTGTAGGGACGCAACACGAATCATGTTGCGTCCCTACGGGACAGGAGGTGGTCGGTGGTTCCTACCGATGTTTCGTCCCTACGGGACTGATTGACAACGATTTAACCCCCTACCTCACGTTATTTCACAAAAAAATCCAGGCACTCCTTGCAAAGGCACCGGTCGCCGTAGTGCGTTTTGAGTTGCTCGATGGTCTTTTGATAAATCTCCCGGTCGAGGTTCATGCACCAGCAAGTGCTGTCGCCGTAACAAAGCAGCGGTCGCTCGCAACGGGCGCATTTTCGGCTGAACTGTCCATCCACTTCCACCCAGGCGCTTTCGACCCTGCCGCCGAGCGGCGGGTTGAGTTTTTTTACCCGGATGCGCATTTCCTGCACGAATTTGAACTGGTGTTTCAAGTCCATGGCGATTTGCTCCGCTACCGTTTCCAGCAAATTGTACCGCTCCCGCATCACCGCTTCGCAAATGAGATAGACCGTCTCGTAATTGATAGTGGTAGTGATACTTTCGTCTCTTTTCTTTTTTTTGGAATCGGCAGCCTTTGCGGCGGCAGTTTCTACCCGGTAGAGTTCATCGTCAATGGCTGCGTAAGAGACGTTGGCAGTCAGATAGACATCCACCACGAAGTCGTTGCCGAGGATTTTTTCTTCCTCGTACAAGCCGTGATAGGCGAAAAAGCGCATTCCTTCCAGAGCAATAGTTGCCAGAATTGAGTCAATTTGAGCAAAAGTAGAAAAAGCAGGTTGCCGCCGTCATCTTCTCGAATGTTACTTTTGCGCCGCAAATTCAGTCCCTAACCTTTAAAAGTTAATTTCCCACGCAACCGTTTAGCACGTCTGGTTCAAGTCGCTTTTGTCATCCTCGCAGAGGAACCGTCCTGTCT
>CAZHLB010000702.1:0-3993 GCA_964533005.1 uncultured Saprospiraceae bacterium | reverse complement strand
TTGGAGACTTGGAGACTTGAGGACTTGAGGACTTGGAGGCTTGAGGACTTGGAGATGGGCAAAGAGGCTTTTGAGACAGCCTCCGGGAAGTCAATCACCAATCAGCAATCATCATTTTTTCCAAATGCTTTTTAATTGATAAACCTTCCCGCCGAGCAGCTCTGCCTTTCCGCCTTCGGCGAAAATTTTTACCGTGTTGAAATCCTCGCTTGGGAAGAAAATCTCCGTCATCACGTTCGCCCCGCCGTCGGCAAAAAGCTCGGCGCTGGCGACGTCGAAAAACAGGTGCAGACGCACCGTCTTGAACTTTGCGGAGCGAGCAACCACGCTGGTTTTCGGCGCAAAATCCACGGAGAAACTGGCTTCGCCCGCCTTCGTTCGGTCGCTGAAAAATTGGTTGCTGGCAGCATCGAAGCCGATGCGGTAGGTCTCGCCTTTCGGGTTGGAAAGCGCCACGCCGAAGCTGCCTTTTTGGTCGGTCGGCAAGGCAAATTCCAGTTCTATTTCCAGCAAAGCGGAGGGCAGTTTGAATTGAGAAGTGAGGTCGAGTTCGGAAGCGATTGCCGAGGATGCAAGCTCGTGCGAGGCGGTGCGCAGCGCCTCCAATTCTTTCACGGGCTGCGCAAAAAGGCGGTAGCCGGCCTCGGTTTTTTTCAGCGTCAGCGACCAGGGCAGGGTCATGGCATTGCGCCAAGCCTCGGTCGGGACTTTGTTGGCATATTGCCAATTGCTCATCCAGCCAATGAGCAGGCGACGACCGCCGGGCGCATCCGACCAGGTGACGCCAGCGTAATTGTCCTTGCCGCCGTCGAGCCAAACGCCTTTGCCGTCTTTCACAAAAGGCAGAAAAGCAGGGTCGGGCGTGAAGTTTTTCCCGTCAAAATTTCCGATGAAATACTGCGTGCCGGAGCCGCCGTTGGGCTGACCGGGATTGAGGTTGACGATGAGCGCCCACTTCTTTTCGCTCGTGCCTTCGACGGCAATCCGGAACAAATCGGGGCATTCCCAGACGCCGCCGTGAGCGCCGAGATTTTTGCCAAAATCGCTGAGTTTGCTCCATTTTTTCAGGTCGGGCGAAGCCCAAAACTCCATGTGGTCGCCAACTGCGAGGGTCACCACCCACTGGTTGCGCTGCTCGTCCCAGACCAATTTCGGGTCACGAATGTCCCGGACGTTGCCGGGGTTTGGCATCACGGGATTGCCCTCGAATTTCGTCCAGGTGCGCCCCTTGTCGTTGCTGAAAGCGATAGCCTGCGACTGGTAATCATTGCGCCCGGATTTCTCGCCTTTCATGTCGTGGTAAGTGTACATGGCGACGAGCGGCGGCTGCCCGTTCACGCCAAAACCGCTCGTATTTTTCCAATCCACCACCGCCGAACCGGAGAAAATATAGCCCAGCGAGTCGGGGTAAATGGCAATCGGCAGGTTTTCCCAATGCGCCAAATCTTTGCTAACGGCATGACCCCAATGCATGGACCCCCAGACAGTTGAGTCTGGGTAATGCTGATAAAAAAGGTGGTACTCGCCCTCGAAAAAGACCATCCCGTTGGGGTCGTTCGTCCATTTCTGCGGCGGGGAAAAGTGGAATTGCGGGCGATGTTTTTCTGAATAAGCGGCTTGGGAAGCAGGTGCGCCGACCTCGCTTTTTACGGTAGTCGCATCGCCGTTACAGGCAGAAAAAAGGGCGCAGGCGAGCGCCAGGAAAAGCAGGGTGTGTAGTTTGTCAAAACGCTTCATGGTTGTTGATTTCCATTAAATCATGGTGATTTAAAAAATCACCATGATTTAGTTGGATTAGTTGGTGAACAGGAGCTCGGGAATCAGTTTTCCCGAAACTCCTACTCTCACTAATTGTATGAAACTAAGCCTTTGATTTTTGGGATTTGGGAAGGCGAGGAATTGCCGGAAGAAATTTTTGCGGCATTTCGCACATCCCGTTCATTGTTCTGCAAACCTACCGGGTGGGGGAAATGGCGGGCTTCAGCATCGTTCCAAAATAGCTTTAAGATTGTTGCAGGCGGCGGCGGGCGGTTAACTAATTGGAAAGCAATGATTTGCGGAAGAAAGGCGAGGAGGGGACAGAAGGGCGTCTTTAAAAATGTCGCGGAAAGTTGGGGGAATGTTGCGCCAAAATTCAAGACAGAGGGATTTGCAAATGACTATTGGAGACCTTCCAAAATCACATCTTTGCCTTCAACAAACACACAACAATGGCAAGAGACCTAATTCACAAAAATGTCCGCCAGGCATTGGAAAATGAAGGCTGGCAAATCACCGCCGACCCTTTCACCATTTTTTTGAAAGAGGACGACACCTTCCTCGACGTAGATTTATCAGCAGAAAAGAAAAATGGAGGGGATGAATTGGAAAGGCTATTGGCAATTGAAATTAAGTCATTTGCAGGCTCCGTCATCAATTCATTCCATGAGGCGCTTGGTCAATTTTTGGATTACCAGGCTGCGATGGAGGAGCAAAATATTAACCGAACTCTCTTTCTGGCTGTTTCTACGGAAGGCTGGAATCGCCTGAACAAGCTTAAATTTGTGCAGCGGCGTATCCGCCAATTCGGACTTCGTTTCATGGTCGTTAATATTTCAACCAAATCTATCGTGCAATGGATAAGATGAGTAAATACAAAAGGATTGTCCAGCAAGTGTTGGAAGAACGGGCTGCCAAGCAACTCGCCAACTCACCTGGCGCAAAAGGGCATTTGGTGGTGGACGATGAAAAAAATGAGTTCGTGCTGCTTTGGGTAGGCTGGTCCGGCGACGATTACACGCATGGTTTGATGTTTCACGTGGGCATCAAAAACGGCAAAGTTTGGATTTATGAAGACCGCACGGATATTGACATTGCCGACCTTCTTGCCCAATCGGGCATTCCAAAACAGGATATTGTTTTGGGTTTTGTCGCTCCTTATGCCAGGGAATTGTCGGGCTTTACAGCGGTGTGATGCGAGAAAAGAAGCACGGAAAAAGTCAATTGAACCTACACTTTGCAAAGCACTTTCTAAAATTCATGAATCATGCAAAGCACACAAACAAGAGTTGAGGAAATCTCCAAATTCGTCGCATTGCTTCCGGAGCGGGAGCAAACTGCCCTTCTCAAAGCGTTGCGAAAACAATTTCTGTTGACTCAAGCTGCAAGATTGGAAGGCTCCGTAAAGCCAAATGATATTTCCATGAATGAAATTTTGGAAATCATTAGTCAGGTAAGACTGGCACAATACACCCGGAATGGCATCGCTTGAAGTCGTTTTAGACACCAATATTTGGCAAGCCTACTTTGCCTGCCTCCGAAACTGCGAAGGCGCCACGTCATACCTCGACCGAAACACCGTCGAAAAATAATCCGGCGACGAATATCCGACCCGGTAGGCGATTTCCGCCACCGGCAATTTCCCTTCCAGCAGCAGTTCTTCCGCTTTTTTCAAACGCACATTTTGGATGCAATCGCTGATGCTCTCGCCGAGCAGGGCGCTCACTTTCCGGTAAAGTTGCGAGCGGCTCAAGCCAAATTCCGAGCAGAGGTCAGCTACCTGGAAATCCTGCCGGGCGTGGTGTTGTTCCACAAAAACCATGAACTTTTGGATGAATTCCCTGTCGAGCGGATTGGCATTTTTTGGCAATTCCAACGTCGGCTGACTGGCGGAAAAAGCGACCACGCCCCTGCCTGAAACCTCCCGCAAAACCTGGCGATTGAGCAGCAGCGAGCGAATACTGGCTTGCAAAAATTGAATGTTGAACGGCTTGGTCAGGTACAAATCCGCCCCGGTTTCCGCCCCTTCTATTTGCTGCTCGACGGTGCTGCGGGCAGACAGCAGGACGACGGGAATATGCGAAGTGCGCAGGTCGGATTTGAGGGTGCGGGCGATTTGCAAACCGTCCATGCCGGGCAGCATGATGTCGCAAATGACGAGGTCGGGCGTGAGGTCGAAGGCTTTTTGAAGCCCCTCGTTTCCGTCGGTTGCCTGCCTGATTTGGTAGGCTGGGC
>CAZHLB010000701.1:0-3995 GCA_964533005.1 uncultured Saprospiraceae bacterium | reverse complement strand
CATTCCATCAACAATCATGTAATCATGTAATCATCAATCATTTAATCAGAAAAGGATGGCATAGTGAGGGGCGGTAATTGGTTGCGATTTTAGACCTCTCAATAATGAAAAAGCCCCGGTGGAATTCCACCGGGGCTTTTTTCATCTTTCGCTATTCACCATCAATTCAGCACGAACTGCACGTCAAATTCCTCCCGCAACTGGACAATCAAATCCGGTCGGTTCGCAGGCACGGAAATCAACAGGCGCACGTGGTAGCCAGGCATCAGGAAAGTTTTCAGGAAATAACTCCGGTCGCCGGACAGGAAATTTCCGATGAAAAAATCCTCGCCAAAAAGCGTGGAAACCACAATCGGCGAATCAGCGCCGCTGAGTTCGGCGATGGTCTGGTTGAAAACTTCTTTTGGCGGAAGTTGCACGTCCGTCAGTTTGCCCGTCGCACGGATTTCCACCAAACCGTCTTCCGACTTGGCGACGAAACCTTCTGCCATTTCCACCGGCTCGAAAGCGGGCGGATGGACGAGGCAAAACTTGAAACTTTCGTGGCAAACTTGCTGTGTGGCGGCAGTCCGGCTGGACTGGCTGGTAGCTGCGCTGGATAGCAGCATCCCGATGGCAATCGGGAGCAGGGAGATGTTCAAGGACACTTTCATGGGAGGTATTCCATTTGGTGAAAAATGATGTGTTCGTAAGTTGGGGAAAAAAGTTGCGTTTTGCAACGGCTTGTTTTACACACTTTGAAAAACAGGGATTTTTTGGGGATTGTTCAGCTGCTTTTGTCTGCCGCGGCTCATTTGATTTCGAGCATTACGACTGAAAACGGCGGCAAGGTCACGCTCAGAAGTTGTTTTCATGTTTTGAAAGTTAGTTTGGCAACGATGAGCGCTGCGCAGGCAATTCCAAGCCGTTGGTCGAAGCGGGACGGGGAGTTTTCAACCATGCTCTTTCACCCGGCGTTTTTGCAAGTCCAAAGCTGACAGGTGGATTTCCGATGCCGGTGAGAAAATTTCTTTCATAAATTTTCTCACCGGCATCGGAAATCCACCTGTCAGCTTTTTCGCAAAATTTTCCACCCCATGCGCTTGGGTAATATTATCATGGCAATCATTCCACTTCTCATTTTCCTCCTCCTCGACCTCTACGTTTTTCAAGGCGTCAAAACTTTGACCGCCCCGCTGCAAAGCCAGGCGCTGCGCACCGGCATCCATTGGGCTTTCTGGCTCATCAGTGCAGGCTTGCCGCTTTTTGTGTTTTTCAGCCTGTTCCAATTGGGCAGGTCGAGCAGTGTTTTCACGGCTTCGGTCAGCATTTTCATCACGCTTTTTGTCACCAAACTGGTCTTCGTACTGGTGCTCATGGGCGGCGATTTGGCTCGGCTGGCGCAGGGCGGTTGGCAATGGTTCACTGGCAGCGGTGGCGAAACTGCCTTCCTGCCGGAGCGCCGCCGTTTCGTCAGCCAACTGGCGCTGGGCGTGGCGGCAGTGCCTTTCGTTGGCTTTTTGTACGGCATCACGAAAGGCAAGTACAATTTCAAAGTCCACCGCCACACGCTGTTTTTTGACGACCTGCCCGCCGCTTTCGATGGCTTCAGGATTGCCCAGATTTCGGACGTGCATTCCGGCAGCTTCGACGATGCGGAAGCGGTGCGCCGGGGCGTGGATTTGCTGGTTGAGCAGCAGGCTGACCTGTTCGTTTTTACCGGCGATTTGGTGAATAATTTTGCCCACGAGTTCGAGCCGTGGCTGCCAGTTTTCAGCAAAATCAAAGCCCCGTTCGGGCAATTTTCGATTTTGGGAAACCACGACTACGGCGACTATGTCGGCTGGAAATCGCAAGAAGAAAAGCGGGCAAACCTCGACAAACTCAAGCAGCATCATGCCGCCACCGGCTTCCGCCTGCTGCTCGACGAAAGCATTGAAATTGAAAAAGACGGCGAAAAAATCACCTTGCTCGGCGTCGAAAACTGGGGCGTTGGCTTCGGCAAAAAAGGCGACTTGCAAAAAGCGATGCAAGGCGTCCCCGGCGACGCCTTCAAAATTTTGCTCTCGCACGACCCTTCGCACTGGGATAAGCAGGTGAAAAATTTCGACTCGCACATCCACCTGACCTTGTCGGGGCACACGCACGGGATGCAAATGGGCGTGGAAATTCCGGGTTTGCGCTGGAGTCCCGTCCAATTGAAATATCCGAAATGGGCAGGCATCTACGAGGAAAGCGGCAAGTACATCAACGTCAACCGGGGCTTCGGTTTCCTCGGTTTTGCAGGCAGGGTTGGCATCTGGCCTGAGATAACGGTGCTGGAATTGCGGCGACGAGTGGCTTGATATTGACGTTTATGTTTAACGAAATAACGAAAGCACGAAATGAAGATTTAAAGAAATCTTGCATCATTCAAAGCCCAACGTCGGCAGGGTTCCAAACCCTGCCGACGTTTTTGTTTACCCCAATATTCCGCAGGGCGGCAGAAATTTTCGGAAATGCTGGTTGAAATTTAGCGGCAGGTTTACCTTTCCGATACCGATAACTGTCGGTAAAAAATTTTCGGAAAGGTCATCTCCATCCATTTCACAACCATCTCATTTTCAATGAAAAAACAACCACTTCTGCTGCTTTTTGCCCTGCTGTTCGCAGCCGCCTTGCCCGCCCAAAAAGAAAACTGGACTCCCCTTTTCGACGGCAAAACGCTCGAAGGCTGGAACCAAAAAGGCGGGCAAGCCAAATTCACCGCCGAAAACGGCGAAATCGTCGGCACGACCGTCGCCAACACGCCCAACTCTTTCCTCTGCACAAACCAGGAATTCGGCGACTTCATCCTCGAACTGGAATTGAAAGTGGACGGCAACATGAACTCCGGCATTCAATTTCGCAGCCTCTCCAAGCTCGACTACCAACTCGGCAGGGTGCATGGCTACCAAATGGAAGTAGACCCGACGCCCCGTGCCTGGTCGGGCGGCATCTACGACGAGGGGCGGAGGGACTGGCTTTACATTCCAAATATCAACCCGGCGGGCAAAAAAGCTTTCCGCCCAGCCGAGTGGAACAAGTACCGCATCGAGGTAGTCGGCAACACCCTTCGCACCTGGGTAAATGGCATCCCCGTCGCCCACCTGATTGACGATATGACCACCAAAGGCTTCATCGCCTTGCAAGTCCATTCGATTTCCGACCATGAAAAAGCAGGCTCGAAAATCCGCTGGCGCAACATCCGGATCCAAACCAAAAACCTGAAAACCAGCCCATTGGACGACACGCCCGTCGTCAACCTGCTTCAAAATCACCTCTCCGAGCAAGAAAAATCACAGGGTTTCCGGTTGCTTTTCACCGGCATGGATTTCACCGGTTGGCGCAGCGTCAACTCCAAAGAAATGCCCACCAAACGCTGGTCGGTCGCCGACGGAGCGCTGCAAGTCAGCAAATCCGACGGCTCCGAAACCGGCAACGACATCGTGACGACCGAGCCATTTGGCGCTTTCGAGCTGGTATTTGAGTTCAAACTGAGCGAGGGCGCAAACTCTGGCGTGAAGTATTTCGTGAATGAAAACTTCGATTCCGGCGGCAAATCGGGCATCGGTTTGGAGTACCAAATCCTCGACGACGAGCGCCATCCCGACGCTGCGCAAGGGGTCGTCGGCAACCGCACCTTGGCGAGTTTGTACGATTTGATTCCTTCGGAAAAATTGGAAAAACGCTTCCAACGCAAAATCGGCGAGTGGAATCAAGGACGCATCATCGCCTACCCGAACAACGTGATTCAATACTGGCTCAACGGCTTCAAAGTGCTGGAATACGAGCGCAAGTCCAACATTTTCAAGGCGTTGGTCGCTCGCAGCAAATACCAAACCTGGGAAGGATTCGGCATGAACGACGCAGGCCCCATTTTGCTGCAAGACCACGGGGATGCGGTGAGTTTTCGGAATTTGAAGGTGAGAATTTTGACAGCGCCTTTTGACCCGTGTAAATAACCAGACGTCAATGGGCACCCCGGGGGGGGGGGG
>CAZHLB010000700.1:0-4002 GCA_964533005.1 uncultured Saprospiraceae bacterium | reverse complement strand
TGGCAACTTTGGCAGGATACCTTTCACCGTTTGATGAAGCAGTCTTGCAAGACGAGCACGTCGAGGAGCTTGACTTAAACGATAGCCCGGATTTGGTGGCGATTGAGGTCTATATTACGAATGCTTACCGCTCCTATCGTATCGCAGAGAGTTATAGAAAGCGAGGCGTTTACGTCATCTTAGGCGGCTTACACGTTACCTCCCTGCCGGATGAAGCGAAGCAATATGCTGACACGATTTTCATTGGGCCCGGAGAAGATACTTTCCCAAAGTTTTTGCAGGATTTCCGCAGTCGCAACCCTAAAAAAATGTATGTCTCTTTCGACCGAACCTTGGTCGGGATACCTAAAATCCGTCGGGATTTAATCAAGCGGGAAAGGTATTTAGTGCCCAACTCCATTGTCGTTTCAAGGGGTTGTCCTCACCACTGCGACTTCTGCTACAAGGATGCTTTTTTTCAAAATGGGAAATCCTTTTACACGCAGGTCGTGGACGATGCTTTGGCGGAAATTGAGCGGCTGCCAGGCAGGCATTTGTATTTCTTAGATGACCACCTGCTGGGAAACGCAAAGTTTGCTGCGGCTTTGTTCGAGGGGATGAAAGGCATGAACCGAGTGTTTCAAGGCGCTTCCACGGTGGATGCCATTTTGCGGGGAAACCTGATTGAAAAGGCAGCCGAAGCTGGTTTGCGAAGCCTTTTTGTCGGCTTCGAAACATTGAAAGAAGGCAATCTCAGATTGAGCAACAAAAAACAAAACTTAGGAAAGGATTATTGCAGCGCCATTCGCCGCTTGCATGACTTGGGAGTGATGATAAACGGAAGTTTCGTTTTCGGTCTCGACGAAGACGATGATGATGTTTTTAAATGCACGGTGGATTGGGCAGTGGAAAATGCTATTACCACCGCTACTTTTCACGTCCTCACGCCTTATCCGGGCACCAAACTTTTTACCAACATGGACATCAGTGGGAGAATTGTAACCCGCAATTGGGATTTATACGACACGAGGCACGTGGTTTTTAAAACCCACAACCTGAGCGCCGAAGCGCTAAAAGCCGGGTATGATTGGGCTTACGAAGAATTTTACGCCTGGTCTAATATCTTCAAAGCAAGTTGGGAGCATGAAACCCTCAAACACAAAATCAAGCATTTTGCCTACGCAGGAGGCTGGAAGAAATTCGAGCCTTTGTGGAACTTCATTATCAAGACCCGGAATCTGAACAACATGCTGCCATTACTGGAAACAATTTTATCAAAGGTCAATTTCGGGAGGACAGGAAAAACCGAACCAGCTATTCCTGGCTATCCTGGAACGATTCTACAGCCTACGTTTACTAAACTTTGAAAGTTTAGTAAACGTAAGCTTGCGCTTTTCAAAATCAAATCCATGCCATGAAATCCATCCTTTCCACTTTATCAAACAACCCCCTCTACTACGTCGGGCTTGGGCTGCTCGCAACCTGCACCGTGATTTTTTGCCTGCCCATTCCGGCGAAAGAAATGTCCGCCCAATTCCTGTTTGCTTACGTTTCGCTCATCGGCTACTTCATCGCCGTTTTGGCAAACAACAAGCGGGAAACGGGGCAGTATTTCCAATTTTTCAGCCTGCCGCACAACTTGCTGCTGCTGCTGCTCGCCAACCTGAGCGCCTACGCACTGAACCTCACCATCCCCGTTTTTGAAGTTTCAACCACGTGGCTTTGTGTTTTTCTCGTGCTGCTCAACGTCGTGTTGGTTGGCGTCGGGCTGCGTCATCTTGCCATAACTGACGAAAATCCGACAGCGCCCGAACTTCCAATTTCAGATGCCGAGCCTGCCGATTTGCCTACCCCTCAGCCCGCCAAATATTTAGAGCCAAATGCCTGGAACTACCTGACCGTCGTCGTGATTTGCGCCGGGATGCTTTTTCAGGCATACCAGGTGATTTACACCGCCCCGCTGATGCCACTTTCCTTCGTGGCTTCGATTTTTTTTGGCATCTCGGCGCACGCCTTTCTGCCGCTCTGGTTTTTCCTCAGTCTTTGGTTATTGTTGCAAAAATTCCTCGCTGCTTCGCCGACTTATTGGAAAAGCGCCATCGCCGGTTGGGCGCTGCCGGTGGCATTGCTGCTTGGCTTTGCCCTCACCTGGAACCACGTCGGCAGGAGCATCGAACAGGTTCACCATGAGACACTTGCGCCGCTGGCGGAGGAAGGTTTGCCGACATGGGCGATGGTCGGGCAGCGGTTGGGCGAGGACGATTGGATGGTCAAACGCATCCTCCACAGCCGCATGACCAACAGTTTCGACATGGGCTTGGCGAGGACGCATTTCATTTCGGAAGATGGCCGGCGAGAGCACGACCCGCTCATCGCCATCGCTGCGTTAATTGCCAACCCGGGCGATTTGTCGGAGGAAAATCTGGACAGGCTGCAAAGTGCACTTTACAGTTCCCGCCACAAAACCGAGCCTCGCCTTTGGTCTGGAAAAGACTTGCGCACCCGGGACATCGTGACCAACGTGCAATTGTTTCCTGCCCACCGGCTCGCCTACACGGAAAAGACTTTGCTCATCGAAAACACGCACGAATGGTCTGAAAATCAGCAAGAAGCGATTTATTCATTTTACCTGCCCGAAGGCTCGGTCGTCACTTCCGCCTCGCTTTGGATAGGCGACCGGGAGGAAAAAGCCTACCTGACCACTCGTCAAAAAGCGGACACGGCGTACCAAACCATCGTCGGCAGGGAGCGCAGAGACCCGATGCTGGTGCGCTGGCAGGAGAGCAACCGGGTGAGCGTGCGGGTTTTTCCTTGCACGCCGAAGGAGAAGCGGAAGTTCAAGATTGGCATCACTTCGCCGCTGCGTTTCGAGGCGGGCAGGCTGGTTTACGAAAACATTGACTTTGATGGCTGCGATAAAAACGGCGCACAAGAAATCGTGCAAGTGTTGACGGAAGGCGGCGACCCGGTGAATCTTTCGTCTTCGTTGGGGCTGAAAAACAAGGGTGCTTTCCGCCATTTTTCAGGCAAATACCAACCGGATTGGAGCCTGAAATTTGATGCACCGCCCTTGAGCGAAGCGCCGTTTTCGTTCAACGGTCGCACATTCCAATTGCAACCGCTGGAGGAAAAATATGAGCCTGCGCCCTTCCGGGAAATTTACTTCGACATCAACGACGGCTGGAAAAAATCGGAGTTCAAAAAGCTTTGGCGGAGCCTGAAAGACAAGGAAGTGTATGCCTGGTCGGGCGGCATGGTCAGGCTGACGGAGGAGAACAAAGACGAGGTGTTCGAGGAGCTTAACCACTTGAATTACAGCCTTTTTCCTTTCGATAAAATCAGCAACCCGGCAGAGGCAGTGGTCGTGACTGCTGGCTGCGGCTTCGCCCCGGTGCCCGGCGACTTGGACACGTGTTTGTTTGCAAAAAACCTGATGGCGTTTTTTGCCGGGCAAGAAAAACCGCTTCGGGTGCTGAATTTGGGCAAAGAAATCTCGCCGTTCATCAAGGGTCTGGCGGAAACACGCTCGCTCCAAGTCCACGCTTGCGACCTGGAAAATGTGGTTCAATTGCTTGAAAGCCAACAATTTCCCACCTGGCAGGAAGACGCAGAAACGGTCGTCCTTCAACATTCTGCCGTAAAAATCAAAACAAGCCCGTCACAGACTTCAGACCTCAAACCTCAGACCTCCTCGCCCGACCATCTGCTCCGACTGTTTGCCTACAACGACCTTATGAAGCGGCTGGGAAAGGAGTATTTCGACAAAAAATCGGTACAGGAAGAGTTGGTCGGGCAAGCGCAGGAGGCTTATGTGGTGTCGCCCGTCAGCAGTCTAATTTCGCTGGAAACGGAGCGGGATTACGAGCGTTTCGACATCCGACCGGCGGGGGAAAACAGCTTGAAAAATGCTTCGATAAAGTCTTCCGGGGCAGTGCCGGAGCCGCATGAGTGGGTGCTGCTGGCGGTGTGTTTTGGGGCGGCAGTGCTGCTTTTTTGGCGGAGGTTGCATCTGTGAATTGTAGC
>CAZHLB010000699.1:0-4008 GCA_964533005.1 uncultured Saprospiraceae bacterium | reverse complement strand
ATCGTCCAGCCATCTTTTATCAAAGCTTCCTTCACGTGTTTGTGGTAGATGTCCTTCGCCATGTTTTGCTGTTTTTGTTTTTACAAACTTAACAGAAAATGGCTGAATGGCTAAATGGCTTTTGCTAAAAGCCATTTAACCATTAGCCATCCAGCCATTTTTCACTGCCCCGGGTCAGCATTCAAATTCAAATCCCCCATCTTAATCCCGATAAAATCAAAATTCTCATTCCCCGTCAGCGGCTGCGTCACCGAGATGCTGGCGGGCACGTTGGGCAAAAACTGTTCCGGCGGGTCGGGAAAAACGTAGCTCTTCGGCACGAAACGCCACGAAGTCACATTCGGAAAACTCGTTGTCACACCCAAAATCAGTTGCCGGATGACCACTGCATCGAAGGTCGTCACCGTGCCGGAGTTGTTCACGTCGGCGGCAAGTTGCAGGTACATGCTGCCGAGCGGCTGCACGCCGAGGATGTGTTTGGTGAGCAAAACCAGGTCGAAAGTCGTCACGCCATTGGTCGGATTGATGTTTTTGACCGGCGTGATAATCAATGGGTTAGGAAACGGGGGGCTGTACGAATACATGCCGTCGTTCTCTGTCAATAGCTCGCCGCCGTTGGAAAATTGGACAGCCACCTGGGCGACGGGTTCGTCTTCTTCAGTTTCGATGAAGCCGGTGATGGGCGCTGTCGAGGCGCAAGGATTGGGCGTGGCTGCCACGACGGTGACCTCAGCTTTGCAGGAAGTTTGGTTGCCAGCGCCATCCTTCACGTAAACCGTGATAGAATCCGTGCCGATGTCGCCGCAATCGAAAGCCGTGAAAGGCTGGCTGGCAGTGGGTAAAAATGAATAAGTACCCTGCGCCGGGCAGTTGTCAATCACGATGGCGACGAGATTTTGCGCCAAAATTTCACCCGAAGGCGGAGGCGATTGCTGCGTCCCTGCCAGCACCGTCACCACTGCCGAAGTGCAAATGGCAAGCGGCGGCACGGTGTCCCGCACCGTGAAAGTCGCCGTGCAAGTGCCTTCATTTCCGCAGGAATCCACCGCCAGATAGGTCACGTCGTAGTTGCCGGGTTGCAGGTTTTTTTTCTGCCCGACCACCGTCCCCAAGTCGCCACTGACACTGAGACTTGGGCTGCCACAGCCGCTCGCCGAAGTGGAAGGCAAGGTGACGGAAGCAGTGCAAAGATTGGGTGAAACGTAAGCGTCGGGAATGTGGCAACCGCTCGAAAAAACAGGTGTCGCCTCGTTGTTGACCTCGATGATTTGCACGTATTCCACGTACCCGTCGCCGCCGTCGGCAAAGCGCCGCTCCCCTTTTTCCGGGTCGGGCAGTAGCGGATTGTTTGGGTTGAAGAGGCAGTTGTTCACGACTGCCCAGGTGCGTTGAATCGTGTAGCAAGAACCGGGCATCGTCGCCCCAATGATGGCGTCCTCGTAGTTCGTCTGAATGGCTTCGCAGTTGAGATTGAACAGGACAGGCTCGCCCGCCACGCTCGATTCCGGCTCGCCGCAAACGTTGATGTCTGCCGGAAATTCTACCTCGAAATCTGACTCGTGAACCACCGTGACGAACTGGATGCAAGTCACCGGGTCATCCGCATTCACCGTGCTGATGGTTCGCCTGACCGTGCCGGTGCCGCACGAACTAACCCCAAAAGAATCCACCTCCATCGTCTGAAAATCGCAGTTGGCGTAAAAAACGGGCACCCCGATTTGCGCTAGCACCGCCGGATTTTGCGTGAAAAGCCCCACCGCCAATGTGTCGAAATAGTAGCTGCAAGTCACCGTGTCGTTGGGCGGGCACGAGACGAGCGTCTCGTTTCGCATCGCCAGCACGGTGGTTTGCTGGCTGACGTTGCCGCATTGGTCGGTCAGGCGGTACGTCACCGGGTAGTTTCCGGCGACCAATTCTACCTCCGTTTCGCCGCCATTTGTGTCCAACGTATCCCAGGGAGTAGTCACCGTTGCCTCGAAATCGCTGCATTCGAATAGAATTTCCGCCGCAGGCAGGTTGATGATGGAATCGGCGCAATCGCTGGCGAGACTGACAAAAATGGAGTCTGGAATGTCAAAAAACGGCGGCAGCAAGTCCGCAACCTGGATGATTTGCGTGTCGAGATAAGTCAGAAAAGGCGGGCAAGTTTTCACCACTCGCCAAGCCCGGCGGATGGTCACCGTGTTGGCGCAGCCGCCCGCTCCGCCAAAAATATTCTGGTCATTGTACGACACGTTGACTTTGCAAAACGGGCTGGCGGCGGCATGGAAACCCACGAAAGTCGGGTAGCCGGTGCTGTCGGGATGGGTGAGTTCTTCCCAGGTAAATTCGTCGCTGCAAGGGATGGAATTTGCGCCGGTGAAATCCGCCGGAAACTGCACCAAAGCGGCGTTGTATTTTCTGCCGGTGATGAATTGCAGGCAGGTGTCCGACTTGCCAAACGGGTCGGTCGCCACCCAGGTGCGCACGATTTGAAAGGCAAAGGAATCCGGGCAATTGGTCATTTCAAACTCATCGAAATAAGCCACCGACACGTCTTCGTAACACCCGGTCAGGGTGGGCGAGCCAGTGTATGCAGAGTCGAGCGGCTCGTTGCAAAATTGCACCCGGCTTGGCGGGCAAACGAAGGAGGACGGCGTTCCGCCCACGACCGTCACCTGGATTTGACAAGTGCTGTCCGTGTTCAGGTTTTCCACCAAAAAAGTCACCGGCGCAGCCAAATCGCTGGCATTGATGAGCGGTAAACCTGTCTCGCCGTCGGGATTCAGGCGGCTCAGTTCAAAGGTTGCCTGGCAAAAATCTGCCTCCGAAATGAACACCTCATCGAGGCTCAACTGCCGCTCGCACTGCCCCTCCAACGATACGAGCGCCTGCACCAAACAGGGCAGGCTGCTATTGTTTTCCACCACCGTAATCGTGAAAAAGCAAGTGGTCGTGACGCCTAGATTGTCAAGTGCGTACATAGCAACGTTGGAAGTTCCGATGGGAAAAGTCGAGCCGGGCATGGGCAAAAACAAAGTGTCCAGCACCGGGTTGGTCGAGCTCCATTGCAGGTTCAAGTAGTCGAACACGATGCCGCAAGCGCCGGGCATGAGTTGCACGGTCGCATTTTGCGGGCAAGTAACAGCGGCACTTGCGGAGGAAGTTAAGCATAGCAAGCTCGCCAGCACGATAATGGCGACAGCAGCTTTGCGCTTAAATGCGGGTAGTCGTTTGCATAACAGCATGGCACAAGCAGATTTAAGCTTGAAAAAAAAGTTTAGTCTTGAGAAGAGTGGGGAAAGACCTTTAGCAATTGGCAGGCTCAAACTTTCTTGGGAAGAACGAAGATTAGGTGAGCAAAGGAAGGAAATTTTGGAAAGAAAAAGGCGTGGAATTTTTCATTTGGCAAGCTACTTTCGAGGCAAAAAGCACAAAGGCTGACCGAGCTATTCGGTCAGCCTTTGTGCTTTCAAATTTTTGCTGGCGGCAGGTTTGCCTTGCTTCGCCAAGCGCTCTCGTTCTATCATTTTGGCGAGGTCGTCGAAGTGTTTGATGTAGCCGAATTGGTATAATTCGTCAGAAAGCATCACGATTTCATCTTTTGGCACCAAAGCATTTGCTTCATGGTCAACGAGCCTGTAAAAGGGGTCGTTTTTTTTGTTGAAATAAACAATGACCATGATGGGTCTGCCCAGTATTTCCTCCTTCAATGTGTTGGAACTGCGGACAATTTTCTTTTGAAACTTGAGCCAAGCCATGGCATTTTCAAGTTCGCCGTAAGTGATGTCGAGATTTTTATAAACGCTTAAAACATTCATGTCAGCTGTTTTTGATGGTTCTCAAATGTTTAACTGCTTCCGGAGTGAAAACGTTGGCGACCGGAATATGCACCCGAACAAATTTATTGACTTTTCTCAAGGCTTCCCGATGCGTTTGAAAATAACTGTCCAATTCAACAAAGTAAGCCATGTCGTTTTTGGCATCGTAAAGCACCAGCAAGACCATGGTGAACCTGTTCAACCATGC
>CAZHLB010000698.1:0-4011 GCA_964533005.1 uncultured Saprospiraceae bacterium | reverse complement strand
AGCTGTCTGCGCTGATGAGCGTGTCGGTCGGGCAACCTGAGAAAACAGGGTCTTCCACGTCCAGCACTTCCACCTCGAAGGAACAAATGGTTACGTTGCCTGCGGCATCGGTCGCCGTGTAAGTCACGGTCGTTGTTCCCACATTAAATAATGACCCCGACATGTGACTGCCCGCCAGCGTGTCGCCTGGGCAGTTGTCGGAGGAAGTCGGCTCAATCCAGACGACTTTGGCGGTGCATTGCCCCGCCAGGTTATCCATCGTAATGTCAGGAGGACAATTTGAAATCACCGGTGCGTCGTCGTCGCCGACAATCACCTCGAAGGAGCAAACGGTGACGTTCCCTGCCGTGTCGGTCGCCGTGTAAGTCACGGTCGTTGTGCCGGTTGGGAACGTGTCCAATTGCACGTGGCTCGAAAGGAAACTTGCCAATTGGCAATTGTCGTCGGCGAGCGGCAAAGTCCAGTTCACAATTGCCTCGCAATCGCCCGGGTCAGTGCCTTGCAAAATGGTGTCCGGGCAGTTGGCGATGGTCGGCGCTTCGTCGTCGGTGACGGTCACGCTGAACTGGCAGGTCGCCGAGTTCCCGGCGGCATCGGTCGCCGTGAAAGTCACGGTCGTTGTGCCTGTTGCAAAAAAACTTCCCGGTGCGGGCGATGCCAGAATGCTTGTCACGGCGCAGTTGTCAGTCGCTGCCGGGGCATTAAAAAACACGGCTGCGCCGCAATCTCCGGTGTCGTTGCTCTGCGAAATATCGGCGGGGCAAGCAGGAATCAACGGCGCTTCCGCATCCAAAACGGTCACGTTGAAAGTGCAGGTGGCAGTGTTCCCGGCTGCGTCGGTGGCAGTGTAAGTCACCACCGTCGTGCCGACGTTGAAGGTGCTGCCGGAGGCAATGTCGGGGCTTGCCGAAACGCCGGGGCAGTTGTCGGTCGGGGTCGGCGCTGTCCAGCTTGCCGGGGCAGAACATTGACCCAAAACGTTGTTTACGCTCACGTTGGCGGGGCAAGTGATTGCCGGGTCTTCATCATCCTCGACGGTCACCGTGAAGGAGCAGGTGGAAGTGTTTCCAGCCTGGTCGGTGGCGGTGTAAGTCACCGTCGTCGTTCCTGTCGGGAAGTTGCTGCCGGAAGAAATATCCGGCGTCAGGCTTGCCAACGTGCAATTGTCGCTGGCGATAGGCGCTGTCCAGGTGACGGCGGCTTGGCAAACGCCAGGGTCGGCGCTTTGCGAGATGTTGGCGGGGCAATTTGAAATTGCCGGGTCTTGGTCGTCCGTCACCGTTACCGTGAATTGGCAAGTGCTGGAATTGCCTACCGTATCCGTTGCCGTGTAGGTCACGGTCGTCGTGCCAACGGCAAAAAAGCTACCGGAAGCAGGGCTGGCGACAAGGCTGCTCAAAACGCAATTATCACTCGCCACCGGCGCTGTCCAACTCACGTTTGCGCCGCACGAACCGCTGTCGTTGGTCTGCGAAATATTGGCGGGACAGCCAGGAATAACCGGCGCTTCCGCATCCAAAACGGTCACGCTGAAAGTGCAGGTTGCAGTATTTCCGGCGGCATCGGTGGCAGTGTAAGTCACCACCGTCGTGCCCACGCTGAAAGTGCTGCCGGAGGCAATACTGGCGCTCGCCGTGACGCCGGGGCAATTGTCGGTCGGCGTCGGTGCAGTCCAACTTGCCGGGGCGGAACATTGACCCAAAACGTTGTTCACGGTCACGTTGGCGGGGCAAGTGATTGCCGGGTTTTCATCGTCTTCAACGGTCACCGTGAACGAGCAGGTGGAAATATTTCCGACCTGGTCGGTGGCGGTGTAAGTCACCGTCGTCGTGCCGACCGGGAAAATGCTACCCGGTGCAATGCTCGGCACATTGCTGACCAAAGTGCAATTGTCAGTCGCCGAGGGAGCAGTCCAGGTCACGGTCGTTTGGCAAAGTCCGAGGTCTGCGGTCTGCGTGATGTTCGCCGGGCAAGGCGCAAGCGTCGGGCTTTGCTGGTCGGTGACGGTGACGGCGAAGGAGCAGGTGGTTTGATTATTCGAAGCATCCGTTGCCGTGTAAGTCACGGTCGTCATGCCTACCGGGAAGGTCGAGCCGGAGGCGTGAGTTGTGCTTGAGGTCACGCCGGGGCAATTGTCAGTTGGCACTGGCGCTGTCCAACTCACTGCTGCGCCGCAGACGCCGGGGTCGTTGGCAACGGTTTGCGAAGCGGGACAAGTGATGACTGGGAATTGCGTGTCAACCACCGTCACGTTGAATTTGCAGGTATCTTTTTGCCCCAAACTATCGGTGGCGACGTAAATGATAGTTGAAGTTCCGACGGTAAAAGTGCTGCCGGGCGCTGCGCCTTGTGTGCGCACGACCGAGGGCGGATTGTCGCAATCGTCGGTCGCCACCGGCACTGCACAACCCACCACCGCACTGCACTGACCTGCTGCCGCATTCACGCTGACGTTGCCGGGGCAAGTCGTGAAAACAGGCGGGTCGTCAGGTTCGATGGTGATTTCGGAATTCACCAGGGTCACGCCATTCATTGGAATGGTGTTGCCGTTCTGGTCGAGAAACAGCAGGAAAAAGGTGGGAAACGAAGCAAACTCCACCCCTGCCGAGTCAACTCCGAGGTCGGCGAGGGTGAAGTTCATGGTCAAAACCAGCGTCCCCGCTGGCAAAGTCACGTCTCCCAAAGGCGGCGAAGCGTCGAACCAACTGAAGCGCAATTGCCCGATGTTGGCGCTGTCCACGTTCAAAGAGGAAGCCGGTGGAAACGTGCTGGACACCACCGCATTCGTAAAATCCAGCAGCGAAGTGTCCCAAGCCAGCCCAAGTTGGAAGCCCGAAACATTGCTGAAATTGTACGTCCGCACCTGCACCGTAACCGTCGTGTCGCCGCAACCGAGCGTGTCGTTCGAGGCGATGAAAGTCAATTGCGCCCCAACGACCGTCACCGGGAAACTGCAAGTGCCCGTGTTTCCAGCGCCATCGGTGGCGGTGTAAGTCACGGTCGTCGTTCCCGGCGGGAAAGTTGCGCCCGGCGAATAATTGCTCGTGACACTCGCCACCATGCAGTTGTCCGAAGCCGTCGGCGGCGTCCAGGTGGCGGTTTGACCCATCACCGTTACCGTCGGCGGGCAGCCGCTGAACGTGGGAATTTGCGCATCTGCAATCGTCACGGTGCCGGGGTCGAACACGGCAGTCGGGTCGGGATTGTTGATGTCGGCGACGGTATAGACTTCCGCAGGGAAGCCGCCGCCCGTCAGCGTGATAGCCGTGAAATTGTTGGAAACGTAAGTTCCAATCACGTTGAAATGCACGGTGACTATGGTCGTGCCATTCGGCAAATCCAACCCCGTCGAAGGCACGGTAGGGTCGAACCAGGAGAAGAGCAGTTGCCCGGCGGGAGCGTTGGCGTTGTTCACGCCAAAAATCGGCGGCAGGGTGACGGTCTGACCGGTGTACTGCAAGACTGCCGGATTCCAGTTGATGGGAAAGGACATGCTGGTGACGTCGTTGAAATTCAGCACCGAGATGTCCACGCTCACCGTTCCGCCGCTGCAAATCGTGAGGTCTTCCGCAGAAATGGTAATCTGCGAGGAAAGCTGAGGTAGCCAGCTTGAAAATGCGGTCAGCAAGAAGAATAAAAGTTTTTTCATAAATCGGTATTTACCAAAATGCGGCAACCTCCGTCACCCTCCGAGGGATTGGCGGGGGGAAGCCATGTTCAAGGGACTCGATTCCAATTGTACGGTTTGGAGGCAAAAAGTTTCCAGGCAACAGTGGGGCGAATTCGACAGTGTGAGGATAGTATCAGAAGCCCCGGTTTATAGAAATAGGCGAATGTAAGACGCTTGCCTGAAAAAGTAGGTCGCTCCGCCTTACCCGGCAGAGCGACCACTCGCAAATAGTGGATATGCTAAATCTTAGATTGGCAGCCTGATAACCTGTCTCGTTCAAGTCGCTTTTGTCATTCTCGAAGAGAACCTCTGCGTCTCACGCACGTCTGCAAGTCGCTTTG
>CAZHLB010000697.1:0-4014 GCA_964533005.1 uncultured Saprospiraceae bacterium | reverse complement strand
CAGAGCGACGCAGCCAGATGGAGACGGGTCTTTCCAAGATGACAAAAGCGACGCAGTCAGACGTGCTAATACTTGGGATTGTTTTTCTTTTTACCTCAAGACTTGTTGGCATCCAATTTCAAGAGGACGGCAATCATCAGAGAGAAACCAAGCAAAGACGACCCGCCCTTGCTCAAAAAAGGAAGCGGAATCCCAATCACCGGCAACAACCCCATCGTCATGCCGATATTGACTAAGAAGTGAATGAAAATAATACCCGCCACGCCGTAAGCGTACAGCCTGCCAAAGTCATTTCGTTGCCGCTCGGCAATGACCACGATGCGCCAAACCAGCAATAAAAACAGCCCGATGATGAGCAAGCTGCCCACAAAACCTTGCTCCTCGCCGATGGCACAAAAGATGAAATCCGTGATTTGCTCGGGCACGAAATTGCCCTGCGTGAAGGTGCCTTCGAGGAAGCCCTTGCCCGTCAAGCCGCCGGAGCTAATTGCCATTTTCGAGTGGTTGAGATTGTAGGCAGCGCCTTGCGGGTCGGCTTGCGAAGGTTTCAGCCAGACGAGGATGCGCTGTTGCTGATGTTCCCGGAGAAAATGGTTGAAAGCAAAATTGGCGATGTACGCCAGGTTGCTGCCGAGGAAAAAGAACAGCAAAACCAAGCCCGCCAGCGTCTGCTTCTTTTTGAAAAACCACTGATAAATCACCAATCCCAGCAGCACGACCGCATTGCCAATGAGCACGTAGGCAAGTTGCTCTTGCAAAATGCCCCAAACGCTCGCCGCTGCCAGTCCTGCGAAGCCGGTGAACCACCATGCTTTTTTGCCCACATTCCAAATCAGCACCAGGATGCCGATGCCTGCCATTGCTAAAATCAGGTGCGCTGGCTCATTGACCAACCCCAGCACCAGCACCGTCGCCACGCAAAATCCAATCACGAACACCCCGCCGGGAAAGCCATGCCGGAAAAGCATGATGAAAAATGACAGAAAAACCAGCGCCGAGCCTGCATCCGGCTGCGCCAAAACCAGCAGCATCGGCAAAATGAAAAATGCCATCGCCTGCACCTGCGACTTAAAAAACCGCAGGCTGCCCGAATACGAGCTTAGAAAACTCGCCAGCGCCAGGCACGTCCCAAATTTGGCAAACTCGGAAGGTTGAATCGTGATGCCGCCGCCGAAATCGAACCAGGCTCGTGCGCCGTTGATTTCTTTGCCCAAAAAAAGCACGAGCAGCAGCAGCAGCAGGCAAGCGCCGTAAATGAAAATGGCGAAGGTTCGCCAGAATTTCCAGTCTATCGTGTAAGCCAGGAAAAACACGCCGAGCGAAATGAGCACCCAAATCAATTGCTTCCCAACAGGCGTCCCCAAAAAAGCAAAGAACCCGCCCGAATAGCCGCCCTCGCCGTAGCCGACCGTGTAAATCATCGCCCAGCCAATCATGACCAAACTCAGGTAGATGGAGAAGACGACCCAATCAATTTTTTTGCTTGCTGCTCTGGAAGGCATTTTTAGAGGGTGAGAGGGTGAGAGGGTGAGAGGGGTGAGAGTTCTCACCCTCTCACTCCTCTCACCCTCTCACTCTCTGTTAATCAACGTATTCGACGATTCTGAGGAAGCGGAAACCGGCGGTGATTTCAAAGGTGATGTTTCGGATGGAACGCTCTGGCAATGTGGTGTTTGTGCCGAGATAAGGGTTGTAAACGTTGGCGATAGAGGGCTGAAAATATTGCCGGGAAAAGTCAGGATTTACCGTGAATTCCAGCACGCCGCCGATGAGGTCGGTGAACGGAACCTCGAAGCCGCCGCCGAAGGTCATGCCGTAGTTCCAGTTCCGCACGAATTCGTCGTCGGGAAAATACAGGCTGCCGTTGGCGTCATTGATAGGCTCGTATTCTTTCAGGTTCGTGCCGATGGTGTAGTCGCCTCGCAAACCGAAAAGCAGGAATACTTTGGAGGCTTCGCCAAACTGGTATTTTTTCTTGCCGCCAAGGGTCAGCGAAGCATTTTTGAAGATGAACTGCTGCGCTGGCGGGCGGTAAATATTGCCGTTGATGGGGCTGAAAAAATTGCGCCCCCGGATGGCGCTGCCCTTCAAATGATAGCCAGCTTGCGCAAAAACGGAGAAGTTGTCCTCCTCGTCGAGGCTTTCGATGGAGGCGATTCCGTGCCACTTCAGGAGCGGGTCTTGCTGAAAACCGTTCCATTTTTGGGTGCCCATCGTCAAGCCGCCTTTGATGCCAAAGACAGAGCCTTGCGCCGCCAAACCGTTGATTGTCAAAGAAAAGAAGGTCAGAAAAAGTAAAGTTCTCGTTGTCATTCCGTTCGATTTCGGATTTGCGATTTCGGATTTCGGATTTCGGCGTTCCGGTAAATCCGAAATCCGAAATCCCCAATCCGAAATCGCAAAATTATCATTTCACCCTCAAAACCTGCCCGATGCTGATGCCCGTGCCCGACAGGTTGTTCAGTTTGGTCAGCGCATCCACCGTCGTGCCGTATCGCTTGGATACATTATATAAGGTGTCGCCTTTGGCAACGGTGTGATAAAGCGGTGCTTCGCCCGTAGGTGGGTTTGCGCCGTTACCCGTCGAAGTGCCGGGTTGAGTAGTTGGCGTGGTGGGTTTTTGCGGCTCAGGTTTGGTGGTGGTAGGTTTGCCGGGTTGAGAAGTTCCGCCGCCGGTGCTGGGTTTGGTCGTGCCATTCCCGCCGGTGTTGGGTTTGGGCGCTCCGACTTCTCCGGTGGAATTGCCGGATGGTTTTTCCGGCTCCACCTCGTCCATCATCCAATCTTCATCAGCGACGATGACCGGCGCTTCCTCGACTTTTGGCTCGGAAAGCAGGCGGGGGCGCTCATTTTCCTTGATTTTAAAGCCTTTGATTTTGATGCGCTCGCCTTTTTGCGGCTCCGAATTTTTGGACATCCGGTTGCGCTTGTACAGGTCGTTCAGCTTGATGCCGTACAGTTGCGAGATGGCGAACATGGTCTCGCCTTGGGTGACGAAGTGCCATTTTTGCTTGCCCCGGAAGGCGCAACGCTTGGGCTGGAGGTAAATGCGGGTGTCGTCGGCGAGGGAATCGGTCGGGTTGGGAAGCTGGTCGTTGTACTTTTTGAGGGTGCTGATGCCGATGCCCGACTTCTGCGAAATCTCCTGCACGGTGACTTTATTTTTCGCAAAAACCACCCGCACGTCGTTCACCTTGCGCACGTCCAAACCGGCAAGCACGTCTTCCAGCTTGTCGGGTCTGCCTTCGGGAAAGTCTTCGTTGTCCATACGGTCGAGTTTGTGCAACTCGTAGGTTTCGATGATTCGGATGAGTTTGTCGTCGTAGTTAGCGCCGGTGGCGTAGCCGGAATTGCGCAGTTCCCTTGCCCAGCGGCGATAGTCGGTGGTTTCGATTTTGAAAAGTTTGCCATAGCGGTTTGCCTTTTTCGGGTCACGCAGGAAGTCGGAATGAGCGACGAAAGACTCCTCCACCGACTTGTATTTGCGGAAGCAAGACTTGGTGACGTCGCCGTTTTCATCGAAGTCATCGTCTTCGAGTTTGTAAGTTTTGCCGTTCCAGTCGTTGCCGCATTTGATGCCAAAATGGTTGTTCGCCTCACGGGCAAGCTCGCTCCTGCCAGCATTGGATTCCAGCAGCGCCTGCGCCAGTTTGATGCTGGCGGGGACGCCGGTGCGCTCCATTTCCTTGACGGCGATTTTTTTATACTTGTCAACGTATTCGTAGAACTCGCTGGATTGGGCGTTTGCCGCCGCAAAAAATGCCAGCAAGGGGAGGAAAAAAATGAGTCGTAGAAGCATGGGTGAAGTTTTTTGAATGTTGAATTTTTGGCTTTTGAAGGCAATTGCCAAAACGCAAAGGCAGGTGGGGGATATTGTTTTTAGCCGTTGGCAAAGGTAGCCAGGAAGTGTTTCCCGCAAAGTCTCGCAAAGGAGCGAAGGGCGCTAAGTGTATGTTTTGAATTCACACCGAAACCACCTCGCCACACCCCCAACCCCTAAAGGGGGGCTGACCC
>CAZHLB010000696.1:0-4015 GCA_964533005.1 uncultured Saprospiraceae bacterium | reverse complement strand
GAGGCGCTCGCCTCAGCGGTTCGGATTTTTTGGTCACTGCATTGATTTGGCGTGATTCGGCAGAAAAAAGGCTACCGCCCCAGATACTTCAGCACCGCTTCCGTCCGATTCTGCACCTGGAGTTTTTCATAGATGTGGTGGATGTGCTGCTTCACCGTGTTCATGGAGATGGAAAGCAGGTCGGCGATTTCCTTGTACAAATGCCCTTTTGCGAGCAAGCCGAGCACATCGTTTTCCCGTTCGGAGAGGTGATTTTGGTTGTTTGGGGCTACCGGCATTTCCCGAAAGGCGAGCAGCACCCGCCGGGCAATTTCGCTGCTCATCGGTGCGCCTCCCTGCAAGGCGTCGGTGATGGCATCCATGATTTTTTCCGGCGATTCCCGCTTGAGCAGGTAGCCGTCGGCGCCTGCTTTCAGGGCGGCGAAAACTTTTTCATCGTGTTCCATCACCGTGAACATCAACACTTTAGCATTGGGACGAAAGGCTTTCAGGCGCACCAGGCACTCGATGCCGTCCATGCCCGGCAGCCCGATGTCGAGGATGAAAAGGTCTGCCTGTTTTAAATTGCCATTGGCAAACATCCCCTCGGCGCTGGCGTAGGTGGAAATGCTCCCGAACAAACTGCTGCTGACGAGCATCTCCGCAAGTCCCTCCCGAACTTCGGGCTGGTCTTCGACGAGGACGAGCCGTGCTGGATGATTTGACATGGTGCAAAGCTATTGTGGCGAGAGGGCGGGGGCAATAGAGCGTTTGTGTTAGTCTAAAGCTGACAGGTGCGAAGCGATACCCGTCCGCAGCAGCACCGTCGTCCCCGCCTCATTTTCCAGCAAAAGCTCGCCGCCAAGCCCTTTCATGCGTTGCCGAAGGTTGTACAAGCCATTGCCCGTCAGGGAGTTGTCGTTTTTTTCGAAGCGTTGCAACACATCCGGAGAGATGCCCTTGCCGTTGTCTTTGACCTCGATTTCTACCACCTCATCCACTTTCAGGACAATGCTCACCTGGCTGGCGGCAGCGTGTTTGACCACGTTGTGCAGGCATTCCTTCATCGCCAGCAGCAGGGTGCGGCGCTGCTCGCCGCTGAGGTGAACCGGCGGCAACGGGTCGGGCATTTCGAAGCGGAGGCGGAGGCTGTGCGTGTCCAAAAAATCCCCGGCGTAGCGGCGCAGGTAGGCGGCGAAGTTTTCCAGCGAGTCGTTGCGGGAGTTCATCACCCAGATGATGTCTGCCATTTTTTCCATCACCGAGGCAGCCTGACGGGTGATTTTGTCAATGCGGGCGGCGTTGGCGGGGTCGGTTTCTTTTTCTTTTGCCGCCAGGCTGAGGAAGCGGATGGTGGAAAGTCCCGCTCCGAGGTCGTCGTGCATTTCGGCGGCGATGCGGTCTCGCTCGTTGCGCAAGGTGGTCTCTTTTTCCAGCAGCAGGCGGTGGTTTTCCAGCAAAATCTGCTGCTGGCGGAAGCGGTTTTTCACCAAAAAATAAATGGCGGCGGCAAGGGCGAAAACGGCTAAAAAGCGAAACCACCAGGTTGCCCACCAGGGCGTACCCACGTGAATGTCAAGCGTTTGAACGTTTTCCAGCCAATTGCCTTCGCTGTCGGTGGTTTTGATTTTGAAGACATAATCGCCGCCTGCAATGTTGGTGAAGGCAGCCAATTGGATTCCCTTTTCAGGAAAGACCCAGTCCTCGTTCACGCCTTCCAATTGATAAGCGAAGCGGATGTTTTGCGGGTCGTGCCAGGCAAGGGCGGAGAAGCCGATGGAGAAGAAATTTTCGGAAGGTCGCAGCCTGATTTTTTCAGGAGAAAACAGCCCGCCGGTAATCGGCAGCGGCTTTTCATGCACCTTGAACCACGAGATGTAGGGCTTAGGTTTCTCCTGGTTTTGGCGCAGGCTGTCCAGGTGAAAAATGTGAAAACCCTTGTCGGTGAAAGCTGCCGCCTTGCCAGCGCCGAGCGCCGTGATATTTCTGTCGGAGGTTCGCAAAAAATTAAAAATGCGATACTTGCCGGTCTCCGGGTCAAGCTCGACCAAGCCTACCAGGGTTTGCAACCATACTTTTTTGCCTTCATAAAAAACGATGAGGGTAAATGAAACAGGAAAGCTACTGCGGTCATCGAAGAATTTTTTCACCCCTTCCTCCGGTCGTTCCGGGTCAAACCAGCCGAAGCTGTCATAGCCGGAAGTCCACATTTTGCCTTGATTGTCAAACGAAAAAGTCCAGAATTCTTCTACTTGCCTGCCTTTGGGGCTTTTTATGGGAACATGGCTAAACCGCTCTTCTGCCGGTGAAAAAATACTGAACCCGCCGGAGGTGCGCATCCACAATCTGCCCTGATGGTCGAAGCAAGGTTGGGATGCGCGGTCAAAAAAACCAGGTTCTGGCTCTCCCAATTTGCCTTTGCGGTAGGTTTTCATTTCCCAGGTTCCGGGTTTCAACCAAAACAGCCAGCCAAAGTTTCCGGTGACGAAAACGTGCCCGTCGCTGCGGGCGGCGAGGTTCAGGTTGCCCACATTGGGCGGAAACTGAACGGGCAGCCGTTTGAATTGGCGCTCGCCCTTCGCCCGATAATAAAGCCTGTCCTTATCGTCAATGATGAAAAATCCTGCCGGGCTTGCGCCGTATCCTTTTAAATCTAAGTATTCTCCCTCCCTGCCGGGCAAGGGATATTGCCGCCAGGTGAGGCTGTCCACGTGCACTGCCCAAAACCCGCCCTTGCAGCTCGCACGGTGAAAAATCTCCCGAGCTGCGCTGTCGAAAGGGATTTCGTTTTGCCCCTCACATTGCACGAAACTGGGAATAGTGTGCAATTCCAATTGATTTTTCAGCCGGTGATACAGGCGCAAGCCAGGATTTATCTGCCAATAATTGCCCAGGCGGTCTTTAAAATCGAGGTGAAAATCTTTGGCTGGAGGGGAAATGAACCGCTCGTTTTTCACGTCGAACAGCGAGCCGCCGCCGGTGCCGCCTGTCCAAAGGTTACTTGCTTCGCCGGGAACGAGCCGCTCGACCCATTCGTGGTGGAAGGATTCCTTCCAGCCTTGTTCCGTTCTGAAAAACTGCGAAAAAGAGCCGGTTTCGGGGTCGAACTTTAGCAAGCCACCATCCCAGGTACCGATGTAAAGTAAGCCGTTCGGGTGAGCGTGAAGACACATCATGGCATTGGCATCTTCCTGCATTTTGATATTTTTTTGGAAATAAACATGGCGCTCCAACTGCTTGCTCACCTTGTCGAATTTTAGCAACCCCCGGCGAGTGGTAAGCCATAAAATGTTGTCGTTCTTCAGGTCTTGGGTGATGGTGAGGATGCTATTCGCCAGTTTCCAATTAATGCCCGCAGCGATTTCCTTTTCAGTCAATGGCAGGAAAAACCGCTCGGCTTTCCTTCCCGATTCGGGCAACCGGACAAGCCCGTAAACCCCAAAAACCGCCCAAACCTCGCCCTGCCGGTCGGCATGAATGGCAAAGGCAGTGTTGTCTTTCAGGTCTTTTTCCTCGAAAAAATCTTTCGATTGCAAGTGCGAAAAGCTCCCGGTTCGGAGGTTGTACTTGAAAATGCCGAGATGGGTACCAATCCAAAGGAGATTTCGGTGGGCGTCAAAACACAAGGCTCGGATGTCGAGCGCCCTTTCATTCAAGGAGTCCGCGGGAAAGTAGTGGACTTTGGTTGCCTGCACGCCATCGAAGCGAAACAGTCCTTGCCCGCTGCCGAGCCAAAGAAAGCCGTTGCTGTCTTGCGCCATGCAAGTGACTTCTGCGGTCAGCCCGCAGGTTTTGTCGAATTGGTCATACAGGTAGAAATGCGCCTGGCTGAAAAGCGAAGGGCAAACGAGAAACAGGGAAAGAAGATGGGGAAGGGATTTTTTTAGAGGGGGTTTCATGTCGCTTGCATTTTGTTCTCACAAAGTAAAAGAACGGCGGCGACTTGCAACAGTCAAATTTCAAGCCCGGCGATTACCTTCGAATGCGCCTGGCTGAAAAGCGAAGGGCAAACGAGAAACAGGGAAAGAAGATGGGG
>CAZHLB010000695.1:0-4034 GCA_964533005.1 uncultured Saprospiraceae bacterium | reverse complement strand
CGTGAACGGCGCACCCCAGGACACCGTGAACGGTGTGCTACCGGGGGAAGCCCGGAACCTGACTTTTTTCGAAGCGGCAGACTGGCTGTCGGCGCACTGGGACGAGTTGCAACAGGCAGGTTTCACGCTGGAAATGCCTGTTTTTGAAGACAAAAAAATCAGTCTCGCCCCTGCCTCGTGGTCGCAGGAAGTGTTGATGGAGCGTGATTGGTTCGACGTGCGCATCGTCGTGCAGGTGGGCGAATTCAAGTTTCCGTTTTCAAAATTGGCGGCGCACATCCGCGACAACGACCGCTTTTTTCCCTTGCCCGACGGCACTTTTTTTCTCATTCCCGCCGAATGGATGAGCCGTTTTCACGGCTTGGCGCACCTGGGTAAAACGGAGGGCGAAAGTCTCCGCCTCGCCAAAAGCCAGCGCCCGCTGCTCGCCTCCCTCGGTTTGGCGGATTCGCCTGAACTCGCTGAAAAACAGGCGGTTGAGTTCCAACATTCCTCGCTTTTGACCGCCAATTTGCGACCCTACCAAGAGGCTGGGACTCGCTGGCTGGCGCAACATTACCACGAAGGTTTGGGCGCTTGTCTCGCCGATGACATGGGCTTGGGAAAGACATTGCAGACGCTCGCCATTTTGCTTTTTGCGAAGGAAAAACGGAAAGAAACGGACGCTGCCGCAGCTTCTCTTTTTGATGATTTTCAGCCGCTGCAAGCTTTGGTTATCCTGCCTGCCTCGCTGGTTTTCAACTGGGAAAAGGAGGTGAAAAAATTCGCCCCGCTCCTTCAAATCTGCAAGCACGTCGGGCAATCAAGAACGAAAGACGCCCGCCTCCTCCGCCGATTCGACCTCGTGCTGACGACCTACCAAACGGCGCAACGTGACCTTGATTTGCTGCGCAAAATCGAGTGGGAATACGTCGTTTTGGACGAGAGCCAGTACATCAAAAACCCTGAAAGCCAGGCATTTAAAGCCATCGGCGAACTGACAGCCCGCCACAAAGTCAGCCTGAGTGGCACACCCATCGAAAACTCCCTGCGAGACCTTTGGGCGCAGATGCAATTCCTGAACCCCGGCATGTTGGGCAGCCTACCGTTTTTCAAAAAACACTTCATTCAACCCATTGAAAAACAAGGAGATGAGACAAAAAAGGAGGAGTTGCGCCGCATGGTTCAGCCCTATCTTTTGCGAAGAACGAAGGAGGAAGTTGCCCCCGATTTGCCGGAATTGACCGAGACGGTTTTTTACTCCGAAATGAGCGAGGCGCAGCGCAAACTCTACGAGCGGGAAAAATCAGCCGTGCGCAATCAACTGCTGAACATCGCCGACCCGGCGGCGCACCAAATCCAAATCTTCGCTGCGCTGACCCGGCTGCGGCAAATTGCGAATCATCCAAAGTTGGCAGGAGGCGACGGGGCAGGTGAAGATTTCGGAAATCTGGATTCCAGCGGGAAATTTGAGGACGTGCTGGAATTTTGGAACACGGTGTATCGCAGCGGGCACAAGGCGCTCATTTTCAGTTCTTTTGAAAAGCACCTGCAACTTTTCCGGGCGCATTTCGAGGCGGAAAAACACCCCTTCGCCTGGCTCACTGGCGACGTTTCGCAGGCGCAGCGAAAGGCGGAAGTCGAGCGGTTTCAAAGCGACCCGGCGGTGCAGGCATTTTTCATCACCCTGAAAGCAGGCGGCGTCGGCTTGAATTTGACGGCGGCAGATTACGTTTTCGTGCTCGACCCCTGGTGGAATCCAGCCGTTGAAAATCAGGCGATTGCAAGAGCGCACCGCATCGGGCAGGAGAAAAAAGTGCAGGCGATTCGCTTCATCGCAAGGGATAGCATCGAGGAGAAAATCATGCAATTGCAGGAGCGGAAGTCGAAGTTGGCGGGCGATTTTTTGGCTGCGCCGGAGCGGGTGGCGAGCACGCGGGAAGGCTTGGCGGAATTGCTGGGGTAGACTATTTTCGCCGCCTCACCAAATCTGAGAAAACTATGGCTTACAAACTTTTCGACCCGCTGGGAAAAGAACTTACCTACCATGATTTGCAAGACAAAGGTTTGTGGTGCATCGCCGGTGCGAGCAAAGAGGAAACTTTCGTGCGGCTGTACGGCGAGCGGCTCAACCTGATTATCCATCCTGAAAAAGCCAGCAACCGCTACGGTCCCGACTTGCTGAACACTGCCAACGGTTTGCCGGGGGATTTGAAAACGCAGAACACGCCTTTTTTCCAGGCACAGGAACGCTTTCAAATGCCGCCCCAATTCGTCGTGGTTTTCAACGGCAAAGACCGGGAGCGGTACAGCCAACTTTACCCGAACATCGAAATCTATTTTGCGGTGGATTGGCAGGCGGTTCGTTTTGAAACCTGGGGCAAGGCAATTGCCGTGCAACCGATGGCTGGCGTGTGGAAAATCAGCTTTCCGGCTTTGCAGGAATTGCTGAAAAAAGCGCCGTTTCACTCGTATCAGCAAAGAATGACCGACCAAAAAGGCAACGCTAAGGGTAGTTATGTGCTGGATTTGCGGCAGCCGGGTTTTAATCGAGTTGTCTAACTGAGCGTTTGGAGGGAAAGATGGGCGGCACAACCTTTTCAATACGGCAGCCTGTTCTAAGGTGAGAAAGGATAATTTTGACCATCAAAAAAATAAGTCATGGTAGAAACTGAAAAAGCATTGAGCATCGAAGAAATCAAGGCGAAGTACCCCAACGAGTGGGTGCTGCTGGGCGACCCGGTGATTGAAGTGACCCAGGTGTTGAGCGGTATTGTGATTGCACACGCAAAAGACAAACGGGAACTTATCAATGTGCCAGCAGGCTGGCGACAAGAGTTTCCTCGCTCAACGGTTGTTTATACGGGAGAATTTCCAAAAAATCGCAAATTCCTCTTATGAAGAGCTACCCTTTTCGCCTGTTGGGTGATGATAGCCTCGTCGTAGTGGACGGATTGGTTGATGGTAGAGACGTCCGATTAGCGATTGACACGGGTGCTTCACACACGGTGGTTGATTTGACTGCCTTGCTAATTGCTGGCTACTCTCTTTCCGACATTAAAGGAGCCACCCAATTCGAAACGGCACAGGGCATCATGGATGCGCATGTTTTTCAGTTAAAGAAGTTCGAGGTGCTTGGAATGCAGCTTACGAACTTTGACATTTCTTCTTACGATTTTCTTGCCTACGGTCTTGTAACCGAGTTCGACGGCATGTTGGGCTTAGATTTTTTCAAAGGCAAAAAAGTCTGCTTCGATTTTGGAAAAAGTCTGGTAAGTATTGAAGACAGCCCTCCTGCAAATAGCTGACACCAACCCTGGCGTCAGTTTTTTTGGCAAAATTTTAAGGAAAACCAACTTAAACGCCCTCCATTCCCCAGCGTCCCAGAGCGCAAATCCCGAGTACTCGGGACGCAGTCCCCAAAGCCAGAACAACCATCATTTTTTCACCTTTCAAATTTTTTTGTCCAATGAAAACGCTTGCATCCATGCTGTTTTTCTTCGCAATCCTCAGCCTGACCAGCTTCGTTGCCCCCTCCGAAATCCGACCCTTCCAGGGTGACAAAAAATCCGAAATCGCAAAGCCTCCCCGTTGGGAAAAGCTCGGCGAGCGCAAAGTGAACTACGGTCTCGACCGCGATGAAATCATCGTTACCGCTGCCGAAGGCAGGTTCACGGCGCTGAAGTTCAAGATTCAAAAAGGCGGCATCAACCTGCACAAAGTCGTCGTTCATTTTGGCAACGGCACGACGGAAGAACTTGAAGTCCGTGATGAAATTCCGGGTGGCGGAGAGAGCCGGGTGATTGACCTGCCGGGCAACAAGCGCATCATTCAAAAGGTCGTTTTTTGGTACGACACGAAGAATTTTGCCAATCAGAAAGCCCATCTGGAATTGTGGGGTAGACATTGATGGGAAATGCAATTTCCGCCACTGCTAATGAAAAAGCGGCGCTGCCAGGTTGGCAGCGCCGCGTTCGTTTTTGATGAGGGTGATTACAATTATGGTCGTTGCAGCATCATTTTTTTCACCCGCTGCAAGCCGCCTGTCGTAAGTT
>CAZHLB010000694.1:2476-4041 GCA_964533005.1 uncultured Saprospiraceae bacterium | reverse complement strand
CAATCATGTAATCATGTAATCATCAATCATTTAATCCTCCTAAAGCCGCTTCTGACAAAGCCTCGGTCAAGTCCAACCTCCGTCCTTTTCCCAAGAACAATCAGGAAAGGTTTTGCCTTCGGTCTTTCTACTTTTGCCTTCCTTCGGCAAAAATTCAAACGAGACCATGCCTTTGAAAATCATTTCTGCCGGTGCAGGCAGCGGCAAAACTTACCGGCTTACCTCTGAAATGGTGGCGCTCCTCGCCTCCGGCGAAGTCCGTGCAAGCGGCATCATCGCCACCACTTTTACCAAAAAAGCAGCAGCAGAATTGCAGGAGCGGGTGCGGGTGCGCCTGCTCGAAGAAGGGCTGTCGGCAGCAGCCAACGACCTGACCAATGCCCTCATCGGCACGGTGCATGGCTTGGGTGTGAAGCTGTTGAAACGCTTCGCTTTCGAGGCAGGCGTCTCCCCGCAGGTGGACATTCTCGCCGAGGAAGACGAGCAAACCATGTTCAATCAAAGCCTGGCGATGGTCGTGACTAACGAGCGCACCGAGGAAATGGAGCAACTCGCCACCCGACTGGGTTTGAATAAAAATGAGCAGTACAAAACCGACTGGCGCAGGGTGCTCAAAGACCTGACTGCCATTGCGAGAGCGAATGATTTTTCGCCGGAGGTGCTGGAAAAAAGCAAGCTGAAATCATGGGAGAGCTTTGTCCAATTCCTTGAACCTGTTGAGATTGAATGGAAAACAGAGGTGGCAAATCAGCACCTTGACGAATTGCTTCACGACGCCATCGCAAGGCTGGAAAATAGCGGCGACACGACCAAAGTGACCGCCGACGGCGTCAAAACTTTGAAAGAATTCAAGCAGGAATTGCGCCTGCGAGGCGAGTTATTCTGGCATCAGTGGGTCAAAATTTCAAAGGTCAAAGTCGGCGCAAAAAGCAAAGACCACCTGGCGGAACTGGCTGAATTTGCCAACAGACACCTGTCCTTCCCCGCCTTCCACGACACCGTCAAGTCGTTCATTTTCAACATTTTCGAAATTGCGGAAGACGCCATCCGGGAGTTTGAAAGCTACAAACAGCACCGGGGTTTGATTGACTACACCGACATGGAAGTGCTCGTCAAGCGCCTGCTCGACGACCCGGCGGTGCAGTCCGTCCTTGCCGAGGAATTGGATTTGCTGATGGTGGATGAGTTTCAAGACACCAGCCCGATGCAGTTGGAGATTTTCCTGAAACTCAGCCGGTTAGCTCGCCATTCCATCTGGGTCGGCGACCCGAAGCAGAGCATTTATGGCTTTCGGGGCGCAGAGCCTGCGTTGATGGAAGCCATCATTCAAAGCCAGGGCGGTTTGCAGCGGGAGAATATTTTGGAAGATTCCTGGCGCAGCCTGCCGGATATCGTTTTTGCTACGAATGCCATTTTTACGAAAGCATTTTCGAAGTTGCCGGAGGAGCAAGTTGCGCTTTCGCCAAAGAGGAAGGATTTAAGTGTCGCCAAACTCCAGTTTGGCGGCGAGACTCCGTTCCGTGGCGCCGCCAAACAGGATGGGCGCGGGGAACACCCCACCACGG
>CAZHLB010000694.1:0-2466 GCA_964533005.1 uncultured Saprospiraceae bacterium | reverse complement strand
AACCCCGGGGGGGGGGTGTGAGACCCCCTAAGTGTTTGGCGGCGGCACAGGCACTCCACCATTGGCACTTCCGCTACGACGGCGATGGTCGGCAGCCCGGCAAAGAATGGCTGAATCACTGCATCGCCAACGCCTTGAAAACCAACCTGGAACGGGGCTTCCTGATTTTGCCGAAAGGCGAAAAAACGGAACGCCTGGCGCAACCCGGCGACGTCGCCATCCTCTGCCGAAGCAACCAAGACTGCAAAGACATGGCGGAGGCGCTGCACCGGGCAGGCTTGCGAGCTGCTATTTCGAGGGCGGGCTTGCTCGGTACTGCAGAGGCGAAGCTGATTTTGGCTTGCCTGAAATTCATCCTGAACAAATACGACTCACTTTCTATCGCCGAAATCCTGCTGCTTGCCGCCCGGTTGAGCCTCGAAGAAATCATTGAAAGCAGGCTGGAATACTTGGAATTGCTGGAAAGCGAGTCGCTCGATTTCAAATGGGGCGAGCAAAACGAGTTCATCATGCGCCTGAATCGCCTGCGGCAAAAAGTGGTCGAGCTTTCCGGTGCGGAGATTTTGAATTTGCTGCTCGAAGAATTCGACCTGCGCCGCATCATCGTTTCCTGGGGCAACGTCGAACAGCGCCTCGCCAATGTGGACGTGCTTTGCCGGCTGGCTTTGAAATACGAGGAAAATTGCAACCGCCTGCACTCGGCGGCATCCCTCGGCGGCTTCCTGCTTTGGCTCGACGACCTGGAAAAAAACGACTCCGACCTGCAAGGCTCCGGCGAAAATGCGCAGGCGGTGAACGTGATTACCTACCACAGAAGCAAGGGTTTGGAGTACCCGGTTTTGATTTGCCACAACCTCGAGCAATCGCTGCGGGCGGAAGTTTGGGGACTTGCCATCGTGCCTGAAAGACCGGAAGTAGACTTAACCGACTTGCTCGGCAACCGCTGGCTGCGCTTTTGGGTGAACCCCTACGCCGACCAAATTGGCAACACGGTTTTGGAGGAACGCATCAACGCCTCGCCCGTCAAGGCGAGCAAAACGCAGGAGGCACGGGAGGAAGAAGCCCGCCTGCTCTACGTCGGCATCACGAGGGCGAGGGATTACCTGGTTTTTCCAAGCCGCCAAAAACCGACGGCGTGGTTGAACCGGGTTTGCTGCGGCAACGAAGAGCACCCGGCGCTCGACGCCGCCAGCTCTGAAACCACTTGGGATTGGGAAGGAAAACCGCAGGAAATCGAAACGGAAGTCTTCCATTTTCCCGCCGATTTTCCCCACGCAGACTTACCGGACGAGGAGGTTTTATTTTTGGAAAACAGGGCGGGCAGGGCAGTTCACCTGCCGTATTTGCTGGATTCGGGCAAGGAAAACAATGGCTTTTTTCAGGTGCAAATTCTCGCCGAGGAGAGTTTTGGCTCGCCTTTTATTTTGCCGGAAATTCCTGAAAGACAGACAATTGCAAAAGCTTTTCATGCCTTTCTCGCCGCTGACCGACTGACCTACCCTGTCGCCGAGCGCCTGGAAATGGCGAGGGGCTTGCTGCAAAGATTCGAGTTGGCGGAGGTGGCAGAAGGGCTGCTCGAACCGGCGGTTTTCCTTGAAAAATCAGATGCCTTTTTTGGCTGGGTGAAGCAAAAATTTGACGTGAAAAAAGTCCACCGGCGCTTTCCGATTAGGTATCACCAGCAAGGTCGCTTGTTTGAAAACAGCCTCGATTTGTTGCTGGAAACGGGCGGCGGTTTGGCGGCAGTTTGGCATTGCCCAATCGTTGGGGATGCGAAAACGCAGCAGAAAAAAATCAGGGAAATGGGCGCTGCTTTGAAGCATAGCCGGGTGGGTTTGCAGTTGATTTTTGACCAGCCGGTGGTGGAATTGTGGGTTCATTTTGGATTGTATGGGAAGGTTTTTCAGGTGGAGGTCGGATAAAATTGCCCGGCGCAGTCAACCCCCCTTGAGGGGGGGCAGGGGGGGTGACTGCGCCGGGCAATCAAGATTCATTTCATCACCTTTTTTCCAATTTCAACAGTGTACCCAACCCTCAGCCCTTCGCCAACTGTCTCCCAAATTGCTTTTACGGCATGCCAGCCAACTCCAATTTTCCATCCTTCTTTTCACAAAAAAATTCTGAAATCATGAAAGCTAACAGATTGATTTTCTTCGCCTTGACCGCCGTTCTCGCCCTTTCGCAGCAAAGCTGCCTGAAGGACAAATGCGAGCGCCAGGTCACCTACACTCGCCTCGACCCGGTGTATAAAACCGCCGAGGAAATCCACGACGGAACCGCCGTGAACGAATCGCCACGGGAGTTGAAAAACCCCGGTCAGCTCTATTTTTTCAACGATTACATCTTCGTCAACGAGCGCAACGAAGGCATCCATGTCATTGACAACCACGACCCGAAACAGCCCCTCAACGTCGCCTTCATTGCCATCCCCGGCAACAACGACCTCGCCATCAAGGACGGCATTTT
>CAZHLB010000693.1:0-4043 GCA_964533005.1 uncultured Saprospiraceae bacterium | reverse complement strand
AGTTAGGACGGCCTTCGTTCCTTCAATCTTTGCCACCCGGAAGCTGATTTCGGCGCTGTTCGGGTCGGCGCTGCGATTGTTCAGCCAGTAAATATCCTCGTTAGCGGTCTGGCGGTGGACGTACAAAATCTTGGCTTTTGCGCCTTTTATGATGACGTCTTCCGAGACGCCGAGCGATTTCAAAACCTCGGCGGCAGGCTTGGTAGAAACATTCGGGCTGCTCCAGATTTCGTTGACAACTGCCTGAAATTCAGTAGCATTGTCAGCCATGCTTGGCGATTTTTCAGGCTTCGTGCCGGTGACTTTTGCGCCAGCTTTCACCAAATCCCGAAGCTTTTTCAGCGTCGGCAAAGTCATCTGTTTGGCGCTTTCGTCCAGCACCAGAACGCTGTACGTTGCGCCGCCGGGCGTGGTGATTTTGCCGTTTTCCACTTTCAGGTCTTGCGACAAAATGGTGGCGTTGACAAAGTCGTATTCGTAGCCGGGGATGCTGGGCAGGGCTTCCCGAAAACGCCAGGTCAGGTTGGTGTTTTCACCATAATAAATAAGTGCGTCGGCGACGAATTTGCCTTGCTGCAACAAGTGGCAACTGCGGCTCAGGTAGTCCACCCAAGCCTTCGCCTGCTCGCCCCAAGTCTCCTGCCTGCCGAAATATTGCCCGAAGGGACCTAGCGAAAAACCAGGCATTTTATCATCCAAAGGCTGATGCACCGAGGTGTGAATGACGAAGCGGTTCAAGCCAGAAGCCATCTCCAAATCCGCCGTGCGCTTGAGTTTTTCGGGATACCAGGAAAAGGCGCTATTGATGGAAGTCATGGACTCCGCCGCCACGAAAGGCCTGCCGTAAATATGCGCCACCGATGCAGTTTCCCGGATGTCCGCCTCGCTGCGCACCTCCTCTTCCGTGCCGCCGCCAAAGCTGCTTGGCGTCCACATGGCTGCCATCGGAATGTCGGCGTTGCGCTTGACGTCCATGCCGTCGGCTAAATAAATCCGGCGGTCTTCGTGCGACTCGGTGTAGCGTTTCATGCCCCGCTTGTGCAGTTCCTCGCCGATGACGTCGTAGTGGTTTTGTGAAATCATCTCGCCGATGGTTTTGCGGAAATCCCACAAAAATTGCTCGCTGGCTTCCCTGCTTTTCACGACCCTGCCGGTCAAAACGGGTATCCAGGTTTTCAAATCATAGCCACGCCGCTTGGCAAATTCTGCCGGGAAATTTATCGTCCAGTTCATGTGCCCCGCCTCGTAGCTATCCAAAATCACGTGGCTCAAACCGCCACCCCCTGCCCCCTCAAGGGGGTTTCCCATCAATCCGCCAGTGGCGTCTTTGTACAAATCGAGGTAGGTATTGATGTATTTTTGGACTGCCACCGGGTCGAGTTTGTCCACTTCCAAGCCGGTCGCTTCGGGAGAGGCGGGGTGATTTTGGCGACCCGTCAGCGAGTAGCCGAAACGCAGGACGACCCAATCAGTTTGCTCCCCTTTAGGGGTCGGGGGCGGCGTCCAATCCAAACTGCCGTCCGGCTTCATTTTCAAAGTCAAATCAACGACCGCATCAACAGCGATGGCGTCGGCGTTTGCCGCCAAAAAACTTGGGTTGTCTTCTTTCCAGGGCATGAAACCAGCCTTGTCCTCGAACTGGTCAATCCGGTCGCCAGGGTGCAGGACGAACTCGGCAACGTTCACGCCATCGGATTTTTCCGCCTGCGGATTTCCGCCGAACATGGCGGCAAAAGGATTGAAAGGCGGCGGCAAAGTCTTGTACGCCAGCCGCCAATATTTGGCAGTGACCGGCGCAAAAGCGACCGTGTTTTGCGGATTGATGCTGCCGGTGAAAGCGGCGATTTCCCGAAAATTCACCCCGTCGTCGCTCACTTTCAGGCTGCGATTGAGGGGCCCCCCATCGAAATCGCCCAGGGGCGCTACGATGGCTCCGACAATCGAAGCGGCTTTGAAAGTCTGCGGCGTGGCAAATTCATATTGTATCCACATGTCCTCGTCCACCTTCATCGGCGGCAGGAAAGCAGCTTTGCCGAGGTCGCCGTCGGTCAGTTCGGCGAGGGTGAAATTGCCACCGCTGGTCATGATTTTTGGTTGCAAATCCGCCAGCGTCTGCTCGACTTTGGGCAGGCGGTAAGCAATCACGAGGGCGTCCCGGTAAAACTTGGGTTTCTCGCCAATGAAGCCGCCTAAAAATGCCTGTTCCTGGATAGGCACATTTTGAAACCTGCCGATGTTGTCGCCGGGCTGCGGCAGCTTGCCGGTGAAAGCTTTCCCGCCGGCGACCCGGGTTTCCGTCCAGACGTATTTTTTCATGCCGTCCTCCGGTTGCACCCAGGTTCCGCCGGTCACGCTCCAACCGGGGGAGCCTGCGATTGCCATTTCCAGCCCTTTTTTGTCGGCTAATTCGGTGGCGAAGCGGAAGGCGTCCTTCCATTCCGGGGTCATAAAAACCAGCTTTTTCTCCACGACCAACGGCGTGCCCAGGTTGGCGTCGAAATTCTGAAAGCCGCCGATGCCGACCCGCTGCATCCATTCGAGGTCTTTTTGGATGCCATTTTTGGGGTCGGGGCCGTTCATCCAATGCCACCAGACACGAGGGCGGGCGGCGTTGGGCGGGGATTGGAAGGTTTGCAGGAGGGTGTTTTGCGCTGGAAGCTGCTGGCAAAACAGCAGGAGCAACGCAAAAAAAGCGAGGAAAAAAGAGTGGTTGATTTTCATAGAAACAAAGAGTGTATGCTGATTTTACCTTGAAAATTTCAAAGTGAAGTTTGAAATTTTCAAGGTAAGGTTCAAATTTTGCGGAATTAATGCCTCATTTTTTGCTTTCTTTTGCGGCATGAATACCGAATTGCTTTACAAATTGCTCGACCAGTCCAACTTGCTGCTCGCCAGCATCAGCCCTTCACACGAGCGGTTTTTGATGTGTGACCTGCCCTGGGACTGGCGAATGCTGGGCATCAAAGGCGCTCGTGGCGTTGGCAAAACCACCCTGCTGCTGCAACGCCTGAAATTGGAGCAGGAAGCCGGTCGGAAAGCCGTTTATCTCACCCTCGACGACGTGCATTTTGGCACGCACGGGTTGCGGGAAACGGTGGAATCCTTTCAAAATATCGGGTATCAAATTTTTTTCCTCGATGAAATTCACAAGTACCCCGGCTGGTCGCAGCACCTGAAAAACCTGTACGATTTTCACCCGAACCTGCGCATCGTTTTCAGCGGCTCGTCCATCATCGAGTTGGGCAAACAAGCCGTTGATTTGAGTCGCCGGGCAATCATGTTCGAGTTGCCGGGCTTGTCGCTGCGGGAGTTCCTGATTTTCCGGGAAATCCCCGACGTGCCGGGGGCAATTTCGCTGGAGGATATTTTCAAAAACCACCGGGAAATCGCCACCGAAATAGTCCAAAAATTCAAACCGCTCGAGCATTTTGCCGACTACCTGAAAATCGGCTACTATCCTTTTTTCCTCGAAAATCCTGCGCTGACTTCCGTGCGGCTGCGCCAGTTGGTTCGCCTCGTCCTCGACGTGGATTTGTCCAGTTCGGAGGAGGGCGGCAGGGTCTATCAGGTGCATCGGATTGCGCAATTGCTTCAAATTATCGCCGAGTCTGCGCCGTTCAAACCCAACCTGCAAAACCTCGCCCGCTCGCTGCAAATTGACCGGGACACCGTCAGCCGCTACCTTCGCCACCTGCACGATGCCCGCCTCATTTCCATGATTTACGCCGAGCCGCAAGGCATTTTTTCGCTGCAAAGACCGGAGAAAATTTACCTGCAAAACCCCTCGCTTGCTTTTGCGCTCTCTCCAGCCGGGCAGTCCGATTTGGGCAACCTGCGGGAAATGTTTTTTCTCAGCCAGGTTTCCGCCAAACACGAAGTCAATTATCCCGCTTCGGGTGATTTTTTGATTGACCAAAAATTCACGGTCGAAGTCGGGGGCAAGGGCAAAAACCTGCGCCAGATTGCCACGACTGCCGACAGTTTTTTGGCGGTGGACGACTTGCCGATTGGCTTCGAGCGGCAAGTGCCGTTGTGGTTGTTTG
>CAZHLB010000692.1:0-4047 GCA_964533005.1 uncultured Saprospiraceae bacterium | reverse complement strand
CCGGCCCATTTCAGGCGCTTAATTCATCGGCCATTCATGTCGCCGGTACATTTCTGCCTGCTGGCGGCTTGGCTTTTATTTTTTCAAAAAAGCCTTGCCCAGCCGACCCTCTCGCTCGACACCATCCTCGCCCAAATCGAGCGCACCCATCCTGCTTTGAAAGCCCCCGACGCCCGCATCAGGGAACTCGACGCTTACGCCAAAGGCGCATTCACCTTGCCGCCACCCCAAGTCAGCGCCGGATTTTTGATGACACCCTACAACCCCAAACATTGGAAAAAAAGCGAAGGACACAACGGCGTCATCGAGGAAGGCGAAGGCATGTTCATGCTCTCCGCCGAGCAAATGCTGCCCAACCGTTCCATGCAAAAAGCCGAGCAGCAATACATGGCTTCGATGTCGGCGATGCAAACGGCGGAAAAAGGCGTGATGCGAAACATGCTTTTTGCCGAAGCGAAGTCGGCGTTTTTCAATTGGCTGGTTTTGAAGCGAAAAATCGCCGTGCTGGAAGACAGCAAAGCCCTGCTGCGTCTGATGATTGAAAGCGCCCGGCAACGCTACCAATTCAACCGGGAAAAACTCGGCAGCATCTACAAAGCCGAAGCCGAGCTTGCCGACCTCGACCGGATGCAGGCGATGTATGCCGGGGAAATCCGCCAGCAAAAAACGATGCTCGAAGCTTTGCTTCAATTCAGCACGGTCGGCAGTTTCGACATTGACACGGCTTGGCAATTGCCTGCCATTCCTGCTTTGCCGGACACCTCTATGTTTTACAATCGCAGCGACATCCGAGCCATCGAAGCCAATTTGCGCACCGCCCGCTTTGAGCAGGAATGGCAGCGCAGCCGCCTGAAACCTGAATTTGGCATCCGCTACGACCACATGTTTGCCTTCGGCGGAGCGCCCTGGCAGTTTTCGCTCATGGGCATGATGACCGTGCCGATTGCGCCCTGGGCGAACAAGGACATCGAGGCTCGCATCGAAGGCATCAATTTCAGGCTGGCAGCTTTCGATTGGGAACGGGCTGCGCTTGCCAATCAAATCCGGGGCGCACTCGCCGAGCGGTTGGTGATGATGCAAACCTTGCAGGAGCAAATCGGGCGGTACGACAACAACATCGTCCCCAACCAGCGCAAGCGTTTTCAAAGCACCCTGCTGGCTTACGAGCAAAACACCGACGAGCTTTTCATGGCGCTCGACGCCTGGCTGGAATTGAAAATGAGCCGCCTGGCGCAGCTCGACCTGTTTCAACAATTGCTGCAAACCAAAGTCGCTTATGAAAAAGAATTGGAAATACGGTGAGCCATCACCCCTGACCCCTAAAGGGGAACCATGCAGGCAACTGAACAGCTCGATTTTAAAGGTTCCGATGCGCCGTTCCCCTTTAGGGGCTGGGGGTGTGGTCATTTGGCTTACTGCCTTGCTGATAACCTTTGCAGCCTGCAAAAATCAAAGTGCAGACCATTCGCAGCACGGCAAGGGCGAAGAAGCCTGGCAGTGCCCGATGAAATGCGAAGGCGAAAAAACCTACCCCGCACCCGGCAGTTGCCCCGTATGCAAAATGGATTTGGAAAAGGTGGAAACTCATGCCGTGCACGACCATTCCAGCATGGAAAAAGATACTTCGGCGGCTGCCGGTGAAGCCATTTACACCTGCCCGATGCACCCGGAAATTCAGCGGGACGAACCGGGAAGTTGCCCTATCTGCGGAATGGATTTGGTCAGAAAAGAAACCGCTCACACCTCGCATGACACACTTTCGAGCGACCTCGACTTGCTACTCAAACCGACTTACGAATACGTGTTGAGTTCGGTGAAAACCGTCCATCCGGAACGTAAAACGCTGACTGTCAGCATCGAAACGCCCGGCTACCTGGCTTACGACGCCCGCAAGGTGCAAGCCGTCGCCGCCCGTTTCGGCGGTCGCATCGAAAAGCTGAACGTGCGCTATGCTTTTCAGTCGGTGAAAAAAGGGCAGCACCTTCTCGACATCTACAGCCCGGAAATCGTCACTGCGCAGCAAGACCTGATTTTTCTGCTGGAAAACGATGCCGCCAACGCCGCTTTGATTGAAAATGCCCGCCGCCGCTTGTCGCTGCTCGGCATGACGGAGCAGCAAATTCAGTCGGTAGAAAAGTCTCGCAAGCCATTTCTTTCGCTGCCCGTGTACAGTCCTGTCAGCGGGTTAGTTTTTGAAAATCCTTCGACCGCCAATCCGTTGTCTGGCAAAATCATGAATGAAGGAATGGAGTCAAACGGCAACGGGACTGCCGTACCTGCCACACTTTCCGACCCTGTCAACAGTGAGCTTTCCATCCGGGAAGGCATGTACGTGCAAAAAGGGCAGCGGCTTTTCAGCGTGCAAGGTTTGGAGACCGTTTGGGCGGTGCTCGAATTTTATCCGTTCGACATTCAGGCGGTGAAAACCGGGCAGCCGGTGAGCATCCGCATCGAGCCTTCTGAAAAGCCATTTTCTGGAAAAATCAATTACGTCGAGCCGCAATTTCGGAGCGGTGGGAAAAGCCTGCGGGCGAGGGTTTATCTCGAAAACTCCGGTGGCAAGTTGAAGCCAGGCGCTTTGCTCCGGGCTACCGTGCAGGCAGGTAGCCGCTCCGGGCTTTGGATACCTAAAAATGCAGCCCTCGATTTGGGCAGGCAAAAGGTGGTGTTTCTGAAAAAAGACGGTGTTTTTCAAAGCAAAAAAATTGAAACAGGCAGCAGTTCGGGGGATTGGCTGGAAGTGAAATCGGGTATTTCGGAAGGTGACGAGATTGCGGCTGATGCGCAGTTTTTGATGGATAGCGAGAGTTTTGTAAAGTCCAACTAAAGATGAATTTCATGCTTAAAAATAAAATCATGCTGGCAGCGGCGATAATCTTGCTAACGGCTGTCCTCGCCTGCAAAAAATCGGCTCCTGTCGAAGCCTTGCCGGACAACGTTTACTACACCTGCTCGATGGACCCACAGGTGATGGAAAAGAAACCCGGCACTTGCCCGATTTGCAAAATGGACTTGGTGCGCGTGGAAATTGACCCGAACCAACAGGCTGGCGAGTTGAAATTGAGTGACCAGCAAATCCGGTTGGCGAACATCCAAACCGACACGGTGCGCCTGCAACCGCTCGGCGAGAAAATCACCCTGGCAGCTACGCTGAAAGAAAATCAAAACGGCATCAACACCGTTACGGCGAGAATTTCCGGCAGGATAGAACGGCTTTTTGTGCGCAACCCTGGCGAAAAAGTGCAGCAGGGACAGGCAGTTTTCGAGCTGTACAGCGAAGAACTTGCTGCCGCCCAGCAAGACTATTTGCTGGCACTGCAAAGCAGGCAACGCTACGCAGACACTGACTTCAATTTTTCCCGGCTGGCGGATGCCGCCAAAAACAAGCTCCTGCTCTGGGGCATGACGGAAAAGCAAATCCAACAAATCGAACAGTCGGGCGAGGCGATGCAAACAGTAACTTTTTTCAGCAAATACAGCGGCTACGTGACCGAAGCGAGCGTTGCCGAAGGCGATTACGTTGCGGAAGGCTCGACCGTGCTGCGGCTCGCCGACCTGCACAGTCTTTGGGCGGAAGCGCAACTCTACGTCAGCGACCTGCCTTTTTTAAATCAGAGTAAAGAGGCGCTGGTGGAAATTCCCTACTTCGCCGGACGCACCCTGCGGGGCAAGGTCAGCTTCGTCAATCCGGCGCTCGAAACTTCCTCTAAAATCGTGCTGCTGCGGGTGGAAATTTCCAACCCAAACGGAGAATATCAGCCTGGAATGCAAGCATGGATTACGCTCAAAGGCAAAGTCAGGAATGCCATTGCCGTGCCTTCCAACGCCCTCATTCAAGGCAAAGACGGCGCAACGGTCTGGCTAAAAAACAGCAACGGCGCATTCGAAAGCCGCATGGTGAAACCGGGCAAGACGAACCGGGATTTTACCGAAATCACCGAAGGCTTGCAGGCGGGCGAAGAAGTGGTGGTCAGCGGCGCTTATTTGCTGCATAGCGAGTTCGTGTTTAAGAAAGGGGCTGACCCGATGGCGGGGCATGATATGGAG
>CAZHLB010000691.1:0-4057 GCA_964533005.1 uncultured Saprospiraceae bacterium | reverse complement strand
GCATTTTCGTGAAGGAAAATGCGGGGTTTCAAAACCCCGCCGCTCGAAAGCCAAGGTTCTCGGTAGGCTTTTAGTCGTTCAATCCAGCGGGAAAGCAGGCTTTAGAGAGCGGTGTTTTTGAAAAAAAATTTCTCAAAAACACCGCTCTCTGCTTGCGGTCTCCATTCACCACATGAAGAATTATCTCAAACACGACGCTTGGAACATTATCGAGGAAGGCTTTCACCCGGAGCATAATTTGATTTCCGAAAGCTGCTTCAGCATCGGCAACGGGCGCATGGGGCAGCGGGCGAATTTTGAAGAACAATACAGTGGCACGTCCTTGCAAGGCAGCTACGTCGCTGGCATTTATTACCCTGACAAGACGAGGGTAGGGTGGTGGAAAAATGGCTACCCGGAGTATTTCGCCAAGGTTTTGAATGCTCCGAATTGGATTGGCATCGACGTCAGCGTGGACGGCGAGGTGCTTGATTTGGTGACTTGCAAGCTGAAGGATTTCCAGCGGGTGCTGAACATGAAAGAAGGTTATTTGGAGCGCAACTTCACGGCGAAGCTGGTCAGTGGCAAGGAAATCAAGGTGAGTTCCCGGCGGTTTTGCAGCCTCGTCGAGGGTGAGTTGGGGGCGATTCGTTACTGCGTGAAACCGCTGAATTTTGATGGTTCCATCACTTTTACGCCTTACGTGGACGCCGATGTGGTGAACAAGGACGCCAATTGGGAGGAGAAATTTTGGGATGAAATCGGCAAAACTGTCAAGAAACGCTCCGCCTTCGTGATTGCCGAGACCAAAAAAACGCAGTTCCAGGTTTGCACCGGGATGCGGTTTTCCATTTTCAAAAACAAGGAGGAACAGAAAATCGAGACTTCGCAAAACATGGAACCCAAATACGTGGAATGCGTGGCGACGGTGAATTGCAAGGCAAAGGACGAGGTGGTAATTTACAAGTACGCCGGGGTCGTTTCAACGTTCAACCACGAAAAAACCAAGCTGCTCGACCATTGCAAAAAATTGCTGAAAGCCGCAGAAAAGAAGGGTTTTGAGAAGTTGTTTGAGGAACACGCTACGGCTTGGGCAGCCAAGTGGGAGGAGGCGGACATCGTCATCGAAGGCGACCCGAAGGATAAATTGGACACGGCATTGGCGGCGCAGCAAGGCATCCGGTTCAATATTTTTCAGCTTTATCAGACTTACACCGGCGACGACGAGCGGCTCAATATTGGGCCCAAAGGCTTCACCGGGGAAAAATATGGCGGCAGCACTTACTGGGACACGGAAGCCTATTGCCTGCCATTTTACCTCGCCACCGCCGATGAGCACGTTGCCCGGAACTTGCTGATTTACAGGTATAAGCACCTGCAAAAAGCCATCGAAAATGCCGCAAAATTAGGCTTCAAAAACGGCGCTGCGCTCTACCCGATGGTCACGATGAACGGCGAAGAATGCCACAACGAGTGGGAAATAACCTTCGAGGAAATCCACCGGAACGGCGCTATTGCCTACGCCATTTTTGATTACATCAGGTACACCGGCGACAAGGAATACCTGACTACGCACGGCTTGGAAGTGCTTCTAGGCATCGCTCGTTTTTGGGCGCAACGGGTGCATTGGTCGGAGCCAAAACAACAATACGTGATGCACGGCGTGACGGGGCCTAACGAGTACGAAAACAACGTGAACAATAATTGGTACACCAATTACCTCGCCGTTTGGTGTCTGAAATATGCGCTCGAAGCCATTGATATTGTGGCGAATAGCTCGAAGGAAAAATATGCGGCGCTCGCTACCCGCCTGAAATTCATGGAAAGCAAGGAGACCAAATTCTGGAAAAAAATCATTGAAAAGATGCACTTCCCGGCAGATGAGCAGCTCGGCATTTTTCTCCAGCAAGAAGGCTATCTCGACAAAGAAATGCTCACCGTCGCCGACCTGAATTCGAAGGAGCGACCTATCAATCAAAACTGGTCGTGGGACAGGATTTTGCGCTCGTGTTTTATCAAACAAGCCGACGTTTTGCAGGGGCTATATTTTTTCGAAGAAGACTTCGACGAGGACACTTTGCGCCGCAATTTCGATTTTTACGAGCCTCGCACCGTGCATGAATCGAGCCTCTCGCCTTGTGTTCACGCCATTCAAGCTGCCCGCCTGGGCAAACACGAAAAGGCGATGGAAATGTACTTGCGCACTGCCCGACTCGACCTCGATGACTACAACAATGACACGGAAGACGGCTTGCATATCACGAGCATGGCAGGCACTTGGATGGCTTTCGTGGAAGGTTTTGGCGGCATGAGGACGGAGGCTAACATGCTGTCTTTCAAGCCTTTTTTGCCAAAAGGATGGAAAGGTTTTTCGTTCAAAGTGAGGTGGCGGGGGAATATTTTGCAGGTGAAAGTTTCAGAGATTGGGACTGAGATTTTGAATTTGACGGGGAAGGCGGTGAAGGTGAAATTGAATGGAGAGGAAATGAAGGTGTGAAATATTTGAAGCCACTTTCTAACTTAACAGCCAATTTTCACCACTCATCCTTTTCAATATGGGAAAACGAAAGACCCAACCGTTGATAATTTATGTAAAAGGACAACCCATCGAGCTTTGGCTTGTACCTTTTTTTAGCGACTTCGGTTTCAAGGCAGCCTGGGTTCGCTGCCAGTTGTTCCGGCGCAGGGCAATTGAAGTCTTGGTGGGTTTGAAGGAGCCAATCTCCGACCTGACGCTGGTGCGAAACGAAATCACGCCGTTGACAAAGGGGGCGAGAGGAGGCATCTACGACATGGTTTGCCGGGAAGGTCGAAAGCAGACTTTCTTGATTGAAATGCAACGGGACGCCTTGGCATTGTTCAAAAAACGGGTGTTGTTTTACCTATTTGGTGAATATTATGCTTTCGTACCGAAGGAAGACAAAAAGCAGTTGAGCTTTCAAAACTTGCCCAAACTTTACTCCATTTGTATTGTAAAAGGCAGGCTGTTGAAAGGCGAGAACTATCACAATGTGTTTTTGTTCAGAAACGAGGCTGGCGAGGCGTTTGACAATGACGTGCAACTGCATGTTTTCGAGTTGGGGAAATTTTCCATAAAACGAAACCAGGCAAACCAAGTCAGCACGAATCTTGAAAAATTACTTTATACCATGAAGTACGCACATACAATCAAGCCGGAAGAACGTCCTTCTTTTATGGAGGAAGATTGGCTGAGCGAAGCCATCCAGCAAATGGATTTGGGAAGTTTAGACCCCCAACAGCGACTATTCCTGGAATATGAATGGGCGAAAGAAGCCGACATTCGGGAAAGCCAGGAAATATTTAAGGCTGAAGCTTTCAAGGAAGGCAGGGAAGAAGGCATCGCTGCTGGCATGGAAAAAGGCATGGAAAAAGGCATGGAAAAAGGCATGGAAAAAGGCATGGAAAAAGGTCGGGCAAGTCATTCAGAAGAGGTAGTGCTTCGAATGCACCAAGATGGTTTTGTCAATGACTTGATTGCGAAGTATGCTGTCGTTTCGATAGAAGATGTAGAAAAGATTTTAGCGAAACACGGCAAGAAACCAAATCCTCCGGTAAGCAACGGCAACGGTTCTAATGGCAAGCAAACGAATGGAAAGAAGTGAATTGACTGCTGGATAATCAGTTAGTCTGATTGAGTTCCTTTCTGAAATTCTCATCAAAATCCTTCAACCGCACAATCATTGCCAGCATCACGTAAAACACGACACTCGTCGGCAACAGTGTGATAGCTTCCTGCGGATAGCTCGCCAAGGCAAGCAAAAACACGTTTATCGTGAAGCCCAAATACAGGATTTTAATGGTGGGATTTTTCACCCTGAAAAAATAGTAGATGCTGGTTCGCATGGCAGTAAAAAGCAAGCCCATGTAAATCAGTAATCCAATCCAGCCTGTCTCCACTGCCAATCTCACGTACAAACTATCGTGCGCAAAACTCGCCAGCCAGGAATCCGGTGTGAAGCGTTTTCCCCAGTAGCCGGTGCTACCCAAGCCTGCGCCGATTGGATGTGAATGGACGTAAGGGCGTACCTTTTTTTGGTTAGCCATGCGCACCTCGATG
>CAZHLB010000690.1:0-4060 GCA_964533005.1 uncultured Saprospiraceae bacterium | reverse complement strand
GACTCAGCCAGACTTGCTTGGGACGTAGAGGTTCCCTGCCGGGAATGACAAAAGGGGCGAAGAAAGCGACTTATCGAATGACAGTCACGCTGCCCGTTTTCGTGTTCTCCACTCCCTCGCACCGATAATTCAGCCGGTACAAAAACACGCCGGGATTAACTGGTTTGCCCTTGTACGAGCCGTCCCATTTTTCCAGCGGATTGATGGATGAAAAGACGATGTTTCCCCATCGGTCGTAAATTTCAAAAGCCAAAATTTCGCCTGCCACGAAGGGATTACTCATGCCGTAGCCATCGTTCAGCCCGTCGTCGTTGGGGGTGAAAGCGGTGGGCAGCAGGATGTCGTTGCAATCGAGCGTGGATGGGTCAAGCACGGTGATGCGCAGGCTATCGGTGATTTCGCAAAGCCCGGAGTCGGAAAATTTCAGCGCATAAGTCGTTGTCTCCGTGGGCGTAATGAGGGGATTGGGTATGCTGGCATCGCTCACGCCGGTCGTTGGCGTCCACTGAAAAAAGTTGGCGCAGGAGGTCGTGATGGCGGCAGGCACGGACTTGCCGAGGAAAATGGTCGTGTCTTTCAGCCCGGTAGAAACGATGCCGATGGCAATCTGGTCGGGGGCGTAATAAAGTTCCTGCACGTCATTGCGGGAAATCGCACGGTCGTAAATTCTGATTTCGTCAATGAAGCCTTCGAAATCCTGGTCAACCGAGCAGTTGCTCGCCCCGACGATGAGCGGCTCGTCGTTGCCGATGTCCACCCGCTGGCTGGCGGGGGCGTTGGTGCTGCCCAATTCTTCGCCATTCAACCAAAGCGTCGTCGTTGCGCCCTTGCGAATGACGACCACGTGATACCAACACGAATACGGCAGCGTCTTCGTGATGGAACCGCTGATGGACAAACCTTCGATAAGCTCCACACTGAGCACCCTCGAAAAAGGATTGTAGCGAACGGAGAAAGCATTTTCCGTCGAACAATCGAGCCGTTTGGTGAACAGCGCCTGGCTTTCCGGCGCTGCCGAAGTAGGCTTGAAATAAAAGCTGAGGGAGAAATCTATGGTCGAAAAAGCATCCTCGACTTTGGGCCCAAAGACGTAAAACCAGTCGTCGGAGCCGCCGAATTGCAGGGAATTTTGGCGCACGCCGCAGGCGCAAAAGAGGTCGCCGTTGACGAAAGTTTGCACTTCGGGGTCGCCGTTTTCATCGGCAATTTGGCAGCTCGTCTTGTCGAAAGAGAGCCAGGCAACCAAGCCTTCTTCGATGTTGGCGGAAAGTTGGAGGCTGAAAAAAAGCAGCAGGAAGGTCAAGTTCTTCATCATTATTCAGGCAGTTTTTTTGAAAAAACGCCCGCAAAGTTGATGATATTTTTGGTTGGCTAAATGGCTAAATGGCTGAATGGCTAAATGGCTGTTGAGCCATTCAGCCATTTAGCCATTTTAACCATTCAGCCATGCGCAAAGTCACCTCAGCGCCCTTCGCTCCTTTGCGAACTTTGCGGGAAAATCGGCTCAAGCGCCTTTCCTGCCTACCGAATTTTAGGTAGCCGCCCTCTCCCCATTTGTGGTCAATTTCACGCAAAACAAAAGCCGTTGGAGGCGCTGCATCTAATTTTGTGTTATTCAGCAACTAAATCTGCCAACTGAAAAAAGCTCGGACGGCAGCAGGAACAAGTAAACAGCAGCAAAATGAACAGTTCGGTATCTCAATTGAAACAAGGCAGCACGGGCACAATTGCCAATTTCACCGATGAAATCACCGCCGGAAAGCTACTCACGATGGGCTTCCTCCCCGGCAGCAAGGTAAAAGTGGTGCGCATCGCCCCGTTTCAAGGCGGCATTTACGTCCAGGTAGATGGCTCGAACATGGCTTTGCGGGTGAAAGAGGCGAACAGCATTTTGGTGACTGGTGACTGGTGATGGGTGACTGGTGATTAGTGACTGGTGATTGGAGATTAGTTTTGCCCAATCACCAGTCACTAATCACCAGTCACCCATCACTAATCACCAAACAAGGAATGAGCACAATTGCGCTGATAGGCAATCCAAATAGCGGTAAATCTTCGATTTTCAATCAACTCACCGGGCTGCGGCAAAAAGTAGCCAATTTCCCAGGCGTCACCGTTGAAAAAAAGACTGGCAGGCTGCATCTCCCCGGCGGTGCGGACACGATGCTCGTTGACTTTCCGGGAGCGTACAGTTTGCATCCAACTTCTCAAGACGAGCGGGTCGTGCTCGATGTGCTTTCCAATCCTTCCGATGAAAATTTTCCCGATGCGGTGGTTTACGTTGCCGACGTGACCAATTTGGAAAAGCACCTGCTTTTGCTGACGCAAATCAAAGACCTCGGCTTGCCCTGCGTCCTGGCGCTCAACATGTCGGATTTGGCTGAAAAAGAAGGACTTAGCATAGATGAAAGGGCGTTGGCTGGCTTCCTCGGAATGCCGGTCGTCTCGGTGAGCGGGCGCACGGGCAGCAATTTCGAGCAACTGAAAAAGGCAATGGCTGACCTGCTGCATGACCGAAAAAACGGTCAAAACCATGCGCCGTTTTATCCTTTTTCCCCGGTGGAAAAGCAGGTCGTCGCTCAAATCCAGGAAAAAACGGGCGTAAAAAACCCCTACCGGGCATTGCTTTGGGCGCACCAGCACGACCGTTTGCATTTTTTGACCAAAGACGAAAAGCGCCTCATCGGCGGAATTTGCCAGAGCGAAGGCTTCCACGACATCCGCCAGCAAATCGCAGAGACGATGCGGCGGTACGAAATTTTTACGCCGGTCTTGCAAAAGACCATTTCAAAAGCAACTGAACGCCAGACGTTTACCGACAAACTGGACGCCGTGCTCACCCACCCCACCCTTGCCCCGCTGATTTTTTTTGTGCTCATGTTCCTGGTTTTCCAATCCATTTTCGCCTGGGCGGAACTGCCGATGACCATGATTGAAAATGGCTTCGCATTGATGAGCAGTTTTTTAAAAGCGAACCTGCCCGCCGGTTGGCTGACGAGCTTGCTGACGGACGGCATCCTGGCAGGTTTGGGCGGCATTTTGGTCTTCGTTCCACAAATTGCCCTCCTGTTTTTTCTCATCACCCTGCTCGAAGAAGTCGGCTACATGGCACGGGCAGTTTTCATTTTCGATAAGCTGATGCAGCAATTCGGGCTGAACGGGCGCAGCGTGGTGGCGCTGGTTTCCGGCGGCGCCTGCGCCATCCCTGCCATCATGTCCACCCGCACCATCGGAAACTGGCGGGAGCGGCTCATCACGATTTTGGTCACGCCGTTCATCAGTTGCTCGGCGAGGATTCCGGTTTATGCCGTTTTGATTGGATTTGTCGTGCCATCGAAGCCGGTGCTTGGCATTTTCAACCTGCAAGGACTGGCGTTCATGGGGCTGTATTTGCTCGGCATCGGGGCGGCGCTGGGGGCGGCGTTGATTTTCAAATTCATCTTGAAAACCAGCGAAACTTCCTGGCTCATGCTCGAATTGCCACCCTACCGCCCACCGCTTTGGCGGAATATCTGGCAGACAGTTTGGGAAAAAGTCACCTCGTTCGTCACCGAGGCGGGCAAGATTATCTTGTTGATTAGCATTGTGTTGTGGGCGCTGGCGAGCTACGGCTCCGCCAAAAAAATGGAGCAAGCCGAGCGGGAAGCCATCGCCCAAGCCGCTGCTCAAAACCTCGACGAAACCGCCACCGCCGACCTCTTTGCCGCTAAAAAAATTGAAGCGAGCTACGCCGGGCAACTTGGCAAATTCATCGAGCCAGCCATCGCACCGCTCGGTTTTGACTGGAAAATCGGCATTGCGCTCATCACCTCCTTTGCCGCACGGGAAGTTTTTGTCGGAACGATGGCAACACTTTACAGCATCGGCAGCACAGGCGATGAAGACACCATTCGGGAACGCCTCGCCGATGCCCGCCGACCGACGGGCGAGAAAGTCTATACGGCTGCAACTGCCTTGTCTTTGCTGATTTTTTACGTGTTTGCGATGCAGTGCATGAGCACGCTGGCGGTGGTGAAAAGGGAGACGGAGGGCCGGCCGGGCAAGAGAGAAGGACAACCGG
>CAZHLB010000689.1:0-4060 GCA_964533005.1 uncultured Saprospiraceae bacterium | reverse complement strand
TTTGTCCATGCACCGATGGTGAAATCCTTGCGGGACGCACTGGCAGAATCGGATTGGGTGACTATCGTCCCTGGCGGCGAAATGCAAGTCGCCCCGAAATATGTGGAACTGGCAATGCGTATGGCGGTAGTGGACAAACGCTACAAAACTTTTGTGCGGGTCATCCAGCGGATTTTGCCGCACCGACAATGGTTCAGTTACCCTCGCAACCTCGACGCTTGCATCCGGGAAATGCGCATCGCCTTGTACGATGGCGACGTGAAACGGTACGAAGAAGTGGCGAACGAGGCAATCCGCTACTTCCCTGCCGAGTGGAAAAAGCAGCAGTTTCTCGGACGGTTTTTTTCGCCTTTCGACCCCGATTGGCTGGCGACTTTTCCGACCGAGGTGCAGGTCGTGGCAATGGCGGAATTGGCGGAACTGGCAAATGCCGAGCTGGAACCGGTGGACGTGTATCTTGATTTTTTGCAAAAAAATGGCTGGCTGGAGCAAAAGGTAAAATGCGATTTCGCTTATAATTTCATCGCTAACCAACTGATTTTCAAAGGAAAATTTAACGAGGCACAAGCACTGGCTCAAAAGGAATTTGCCTCGCCCTACAAATTTGCACGGCTGGGCGTGGCGCATTTTTTCCAAAATCAGCCCCAGGCAGCGATGGCTCGGTTCGACGAAGGTTTTTCCCAATCGAGGAAAATAACCGGGCAAAAACTCACGCCCATGCCTGAACTGCCAGGCATCGTTTTCGTGCTGGAAACCTTGCGGCAAAAAGGCAAAGACTACCTGAAAACCGCCCACGAATATGCCGCAGCAGCCTGGCTTCACCGTCGCCAACGCTCGCTGCACTACCTCGAAGCGGTTGTTTTTCACCTCGAAAATCGCAGCGATGGAACCATTGCTTGTTTTACCGAACAGCCAGTTTCGGCAGTGGAGTGGCTGGTCTTTGGCGCAGCCAGCTATTGGTGCGACCGGAACGTGGGAATTACCGCTTTGGAAAAGCTGCGAAAGCTGCACCTGAAAGCGCAAAACGCTGGCTATGAATGGCTTGAGCTTGAATTTGCAAGCCTTCTTTCTAAGTATGAAACCGACGAAAATGCAGCTAAAGAATATGCTGATATCGCCAATGCACTCAAGGAAGAACTAAAAACAACCTCCATTCTCGACCTCCTCACCCGCACCGAAAAATGGGAACGCTCCCTCGACGCCTTGCTCCAACTTCAATCCAAACGCAAAGGCAAAGCAGCCGTTGGCGACAAACCGGAAAAGCAAAGTCGCTTCGTCTGGCTGCTCGATTTGAAACAAAACCTGGTGCAACCAGTGGAGCAAACTTTCTCGAAAGGCGCCTGGTCGAAGGGTCGGCACGTGGCGCTCAAACGCTTGAAAGAAGGCGACGTCCCCAGCATGACCGAGCAAGACAAGGCAGCAGCAAAGGCGGTAAAAGCCTCAAGCGCAGGCTATTACGGTGCAGTTGATTACTGGTTTGACATGGAAAAATTGCTCCCGGCGCTGGTCGGTCACCCGCTGCTTTTTTTGCTGGAAAACTCCTCCGTGCCTTTGGAATTGATTGGGCAGGAGCCACAATTGCTTGTCGAGGAACGCAATGGCGAGTACGAAATGAAGTTCTCGCACGACTTCAATCAGGCAGGTACTCAAATCATCAAGGAAACGCTAACCCGCTACATCGTTCTCAAAGTCAACGACTTGCAGGTGGAAGTGAACCGCCTGCTCGAGTTCGGAAAACTGCGTGTGCCGGAAAAAGCGAAGGAAAAATTGGCGCAAGCGGTCGGCAGTTTGTCCTCGATGGTCACCGTGCAATCTGAGCTTGGCGGCGAGGCTGCCGAGGTAGAAAACGTCGAAGGCGACCCCACCATTTGCATCCACCTGCTGCCGGTCGGCAACGGTTTCAAGCTGGAATTTTTTGTCAAACCTTTCAAAACCGACCCGCCTTATTTTAAACCGGGACACGGCAGGGACTATGTGATTTCGCAGGTGCAAGGCAAAGCCATGCGGGCGAGCCGTGACCTGAAAAAGGAGCGAGAGAACGCCCGCCGGGTCGAAGAAGCCTGCCCCACCCTGCAAAAAACGCCCTCCGACAACCAGGAATGGCTCTTCGACGAGGTCGAAGATTGCCTGCAAGTTTTGTTAGAAATCGAGCCGCTGCGCACCGGCGGCGAAGTTCACCTGGAGCATCCGAAGGGCGAAAAATTGCGCATCGCCGGGCACGTCAGCTTCGATAATCTGTCGCTGGGCATCAAAAAAGAGCGGGATTGGTTCGAGGTCAGCGGTCAGGTGCGCATTGACGAGAACCGGGTGATGGATTTCAAGCAGTTGCTCGAGCTGGCGCAAAACTCCAAAAATCGCTTCGTGGAACTCGCTGACGGTGAGTTCATTGCGCTCACCGCCCAACTTCGCCGCAAGCTGGACGAGCTGAACAACTTGCTTTCCAAAACCAAAAAAGACCTGCGTTTCCACCCGCTTGCCGTGCCGGCGATGGAGGATTTCACCGACTTGCTGCAAGATTTAGAGGTGGATATTGCCTGGAAAAAACAAGTCCAGCGCATCCGGGAAGCCAATGAATTGCAGGTGAAAGTGCCTTCGACGTTCAAAGCGGAGCTTCGAAATTACCAGGAAGAAGGTTTCCGTTGGCTCTCGCAACTCGCCTACTGGGGCGTCGGCGCTTGCCTTGCGGACGACATGGGTTTGGGCAAAACCATCCAAGCTTTGGCGCTCATTCTCGACCGGGCGAAGGCTGGCGGAACACTCGTCGTCGCTCCGGCGTCGGTCGTGCGCAACTGGTTTCACGAGGCGCAACGCTTTGCCCCGACCCTCAATCCCATCATTTTTGGTCATGCCGACCCTCGCAATCCGACCGCTCCGATTCGCAATCGCAAAGAGGTTTTGGACAACCTGCAACCCTTTGATTTGCTGCTTTGCAGCTACGGTTTGATGCAGGCGGAGAGCGAAATGCTGGCAGAAAAGCATTTCTCCACCATCGTTTTGGACGAGGCTCAAGCCATCAAAAACCGCCAGACCAAGCGCAGCCATGCGGCGATGCAATTGCAAGGAGATTTCAAAGTCATCACCACCGGCACACCTGTCGAAAACCACCTGGGCGAGATTTGGAACCTGTTCAATTTTTTGAACCCCGGCTTGCTCGGCTCGCTCGACCGCTTCAATGAAATTTACGCCAACCCGATTGAAAAATACCAAGACAAGGAGCGCCGCAACCAGCTTCGCCGCCTGCTCCAGCCCTTCATTTTGCGCAGGCGCAAAAACGACGTGCTGGAAGAATTGCCAGAAAAAACTGAAATCACGTTGTCGGTAGAATTGTCAGCCGAGGAGCGGGCATTTTACGAAGCCCTTCGCCGCAAGGCTTTGGAAAACATCGAAAACTCAGGCGATTTTGCGCAGAAACGCTTCCAAATCCTGGCGGAATTGATGCGTCTGCGGCAAGCCTGCTGCCATCCGAAAATGGTCACGCCGGAAAGCACGTTGTCCAGTTCCAAGCTCGGTTTGTTCGCCGAAACGGTGGAGGAATTGCTGGAAAATGGGCACAAGGCATTGGTTTTCAGCCAATTCGTCAAACACCTGAAAATCATCGAGGACTGGGTGAAAGAGCGTGGCATCAGCTACCAATACCTCGACGGCAGCACTCCCCTACCCATCCGGGACAAATCCATCCGGGCATTTCAGGCAGGCGAAGGCGACCTGTTTTTGATTTCGCTGAAAGCGGGTGGCTTTGGTCTGAACCTGACCGCCGCCGACTACGTGATTCACCTCGACCCCTGGTGGAATCCCGCCGTGGAAGACCAAGCCAGCGACCGTGCGCACCGAATCGGTCAGCAACGCCCGGTGACGATTTACCGGCTGGTCGCCGAGGACACTATCGAAGACAAAATCGTGAGACTCCACGCTGACAAACGGGAACTGGCGGACAGCTTGCTGGAAGGGGCGGAAATGAGTGCGGGAATGAGTGCGGAGGATTTGCTGGCGCTCATAAAATCCTAAACCAAAAGGTGACACCTGGAAAACGGGCGGCGGTGGTTGGAAAATTTTCAATTTT
>CAZHLB010000688.1:0-4062 GCA_964533005.1 uncultured Saprospiraceae bacterium | reverse complement strand
AGTTTGGCGACACCTTCACGCCACCATCAAATTGCACCCCCGCACGTCGCTCTCGTCCGTCCGCCCCAGCACCTCGAAAGTTCCGTCCTCGAAAACCCGCCCCAAATCGTCCGTGGCGATGAAGCTACAGGTGTCAAAATTTGCCAGGTCAACCACGTTCAACACGCCTGTTTTGCCGGGTCGTTGCAGCGTCAGCGGGTCGGTAATTTCCCGGGTCAAAACTCGCATCGTCGGCGCAGGTCGAAACCTCCCCTCCCCTGCTGAGTATGCCTGGGAAAAAAGCTCGGTCATGCCGTATTCCGAATGGATATGCTTGGCGTGGAAGGCTTTTTTCAGGATTTCGTGCAGTTCATCCCTCGTCAATTCTTGCCGCCTGCCTTTCATACCGCCAGTTTCCATGATGATAACGTCTTGCAAATCAAACGGATGAAACTCCGCCAAATCCAACAGGGCGAAACTGACGCCGAGCAAAATAGATGGTTGAATGGCTGGATGGTTGAATGGTTGAGTGGCGACAGCGGCTACCTTTCCGAAAGTTTGAAACTTTCGGAAAGGTGGGATTGCCTGTTCTATCGCATGGATTAATCCATCTTCATTTCCCAAAAAAAAGCCGCTCCCCGGATGCCCCGACAACTTGATAAAATGCTCCGCCATGCAAACCAGCGACGACCCGCTGCGTTCCAGGTACGATGGCAAAAGCGCCAGCACGCAACGCCCGGCAAGCTCGCCGTACGCAATGCGAAAGCCTTTCACCGCATTTTCCCGGTAGAAATTTATGTCCCTGACGAAGTGCCGGCTGGTCGTTGCGCCCGTCGTGCCGCTGCTGGTGAAAATGGTTTCTTCCTGCCACCCGCCCGTTTTCACAGCGTGGGTTTTAAAAAACTGAATCGGCAGGAACGGCACGTCCGAAAGGCGGCTAACTTTCTGAAAATCAACGTTCAACAAAGCGAGGAAGCGGGCGTACAGTTCGTTGAAAGCCGCCTGAAACTGGAAAATTTTCAGTGCCAACGCCTCGAAATCGCCGCCCTCAAAATCCAGTACGGCTTGAAAAATTTCCGCTCTTTGTTGTTCGTAAGACATGAAGTTGCGTTTAGCAGGTTCAGCAGGTTTAGGAGGTTTAGTTTTAAACCGGCTAAACCATCTAAACCTTCTCAACCTTCCTAAACCTAAAAAATGATGCGCTACATTTTCCCACTTTCCTTACTCGCAGCCTTTACGCTCGTTTTTGCCTGCACCTCCCCGCCGGACTACCCCATCGAGCCGCTGCTCGACAACCTTTACGTGACCAAAGACACCCTGCGGCACGGCTCCATGCAGGAAGACACGACCTACGCCATTTTCAATTTCACCGACGGCGACGGCGACATTGGCTTTGCCGACAGCGACAGCATCAGCGATTTGTTCGTGGTGGACACCCGCACGGGGTTCGTTGACAATCAATACAAAGTGCCTTTCGTGCCGGAATTGGGAGCGTCGAACGGCATCAAAGGTCAAATATCGGTGCGGCTTTTCACCAGTTGCTGCGTCTTCCCCGATTCGCTGGGGCTTGACCCTTGCAACCCCGATTTGCCACCTTTTGAGTACCAGCAGGTCGTCTATGAAATCTACATCAAAGACCGGGCGGGGCACCAAAGCAACGTCCTCCAGACGCCGCCGATTTATATCAAATGCCGAAATTAGGTTGATGATTGGTGAATAGTGATTGATGATTGGGCTGTCCCAATCACTATTCACCAATCACCAATTCCAATCCTGGTCAGCAGAGGAAAAATCACTTCAACTTTTTCGCCATGCCACACTTTTCGCAGTTCCTTTTCCACCCATTCCACTGGGTTCTCGCCATGCATTTTAATGTAATGCTGCACCGCCGACCAGGTGTTTAAATAGCCAATTAATTCTTCCAAAGTCCAGGCATATTTCATCTCATATTTTGGCAAAAATATCTCCTCAAAAGGAAAGGGAATGGTGCGATATGCTTCGTCAATATATCGCCTTTCCGGATCCCAATATGAGCCTATGATTTCATGGTAAAAATGCCCGCATATTTTTTCAATTTCAGGACTGCTTTTAAATACGCCATATCCAATAAGAGCAATAATTCCACCGGGCTTTAAAACCCGGCGAACTTCTTCATTAAACAACTGAAAGTCAAACCAATGCACCGCCTGTCCGACTGTAATTAAATCAAAGTATGACGCCGGAAAATTTGTCTTTTCCGCTCTTTCTTTTTTGTAAAAAATATTGGGTTCCCGGGTCGCATTTTCAAGTTGTTTTTCGCTGATGTCGGTGGCGTATATTTCCTTGAAATAAGGTGATAATTGCACCGCAATTTGGCCGTTTCCGGTGGCGCAATCCCAAGCTATATTTTGCGCTTTTGTCAGGGAAACAATATGCGCAATTAGTTCCGGCGGATAGGTCGGGCGGAACTTGGAATAGGCTGCAGCCTGGATGGAAAAATTGTCTTTCATGGCGCAAAGGTTTGTCCATTTTTGCCGTCGGCAAAGTTTGCCGGGAACAACGTCGGCAGGGTTTGAAACCCTGTCCATTACCCACAGAATGAAATTCAAAGAAATATCTCTGCTGACGCCGGTTTGCAACCGGCGCTTGCAGGCATTTTCTTCAAAGAACAGCCTGTTTTTCAAGTAAAATGGAGGTTGGCTTTGATGCAACTACCTGCAAGCGCCGGTTGCAAACCGGCGTCAGCAGAGATATTTCTTTATCGGTGTATTCTGTGGTTAATCAACAGGGTTTGAAACCCTGCCGACGTTAAATCATGCTTTCACCATGAAAAAAATCTGGCACCTCTCCACCTGCGACACTTGCCAGGGCATCATCTGCGAGTTGGGCGGCTTGCCCGGCTTTGAAAAACAAGACATCAAGCAGCAAAATATCACCCCGGAGCAGCTCGATTTTTTGAAGGAAAAAGTGGGCAGCTATGAAGCCTTGTTCAGCCGTCAGGCAAGAAAGTACCGGGAATTGGGCTTGAAAAATCAAGCCCTGACCGAGGCTGACTACCGCCGGTTGATTTTGGAAGAATACACGTTTTTGAAGCGCCCGGTCATCGTGGACGACGAGACGATTTTCGTTGGCAACCTGCCGAAAACCGTCGCCGCTGCAAAGGCAAAAATTCAATTCTGATGCTGACAAAAGAACAAATCGCCGCCTGGTTTCAAGGCTTGCAAGACCGCATCTGCTCGGCTTTGGAGGAGTTGGACGCCAAAGGAAAATTCAAAGAAGACGCCTGGCGGCGGGAAGGTGGCGGCGGCGGCAGAAGCCGCATCATCGAAGGGCAAATCATCGAAAAAGGCGGCGTCAATTTCAGCGCCGTGCATGGCTCGTTGCCCGAAAAAATAGCCTCGGCGCTGGGGCTACCCGCCTCCAATTTTTTCGCCACCGGCGTCTCCATTGTCCTGCACCCTGCCAGCCCGATGTTGCCCATCATTCACATGAATGTCCGCTATTTTGAAACAAACGCCGCGGCTTCTCATCCCTCATCCCTCATCCCTCATCCCTCTTTTTGGGTTGGCGGAGGCATTGATTTGACGCCGCATTACGTGGTGGATGAGGATGCCCGCTTTTTTCACCGGCAATTGAAGGCTGCTTGCGACCGGCATCATCCTGCTTTTTACCAAGAATTCAAACAGTGGGCGGACGACTATTTTTACCTGAAACACCGCCAGGAAACACGTGGCGTGGGCGGCATTTTCTTCGACCGGCTCGACCAAAGCAGGGGCTTGAACAAGGAGCAGCTTTTTGCTTTTGTGCAAGATGTGGGCGAGGCTTTTGCGCCAGCTTATGTTCACTTAGCCTTGAAAAACAAGGACTTACCTTTTGGCGAGCGGGAAAAAACCTGGCAAGCCTTGCGCCGGGGGCGGTACGTGGAGTTCAATTTGCTTTGGGACAAAGGCACCAAATTCGGCTTGGACACGGAGGGGCGCACCGAGTCTATTTTGATGAGCATGCCGCCGCTCGCACAGTGGGTTTACAACTACCAGCCGGAGCCATACAGCGAGGAAGCGAGGACGTTGGAGCAGCTGAAAAAAGGAATCGATTGGGTTTAAA